>PWGO01000112.1 GCA_003554525.1 Syntrophomonadaceae bacterium
ATACGAGACCGAGCCGACACACCCCGCCAGCGGAACAACACTACTTGCCTTGCCGGTGTCAAGGGTGTATAACGATCATCCCCTGGTGGGGGAGGAATTAAAGGTGTGGGGGCTTTTCTCTTGTTTCTTGTATCTTGTTTCTTGTATCTTGTTTCTTGTATCTTGTTTCTTGAAAGGTGGGGGGGCTTTTCTTTTGCTTCTTGTATCTTGCCTCTTGCCTCTTGCCTCTTGTTTCTTGAACGGGAGTCTATTGCGGTTAACTGGTATCAAGCTTGTAACCGGATAAATCAACGGCGATTTTTTTTTACTTAAATTTTGCGCTGTGGTGTTATATTAAGTATAATAGGGGAGAATAGTTAAGAAGGCGGTGTAAAACATGGGCAGGCACTCGAAAGACAACAAGCAGCAGGAAGAACAGGAAAAACAAGAGGAGCAGATGCGCCTGCAGCGCAAGTTAATAGATAAACTGACCAGGGTATCACAGGATATGGAAAGATTTAACCTCTCCGAGTACATAACCCTGTTAAACAGTCCACGCCGTTTCTTTTTTATAAACTTTATGGCAGGTATTGCCAGAGGGCTGGGGTTTGCCCTGGGGGCAACTATTTTAGGCGCTGTGGTGCTTTACTTCCTGCAGCGGCTGGTGGTGCTTAATCTTCCAGTAATTGGGGATTTCGTAGCGGAACTGGTAAAAATAGTTCAACAACACCTATAGAAAAGGAGTGAGCCTTTGAAAGAATGGGGAAAAACCAGGCAGTGGCTGGTCCAGGAAAAGGACAGGATAAAAAGCGAACTCGAGCAGATGGAAGGGGAGGAAGGTGAAGGACCATCACTTCAGGAGGAAGTGGCGGAGCTGTCCGTGGTGGATAATCACCCGGCGGATATGGGCTCGGAAAATTTTGAGCGCAGCAAAGACCATTCCCTCAAAGAGAAAAAAATATACTTGCTGCAAAGAGTAGAAGCCGCTATTGCCAAAATAGACGGGGGCACCTATGGGTTTTGTGAGCGGTGTGGCGCGGAGATAGGTGATGAGCGGCTCCAGGCGGTACCTTATACCCTGTTTTGTTATCACTGCCAGGCAGAAGAAGAAGAAGGCTTTGACTGTGATAGGCCGGTGGAAGAGGAATTGCTAGAAAACCCGTTTGTAAAAGACCGGATGGAGAATGAAGCCCGTTCCGATTCGGAAGATTTCTGGCAGGCAGCAGCGCGGCACAATGAAAGACCGGGGATTTACGAGAACGGGGTGGAAGAGGAAGAAAGAGGGAAAACCGAAAAAATAGAAAAAATAAGCAACGAGAAATACCGCGACCAGCTTCCGGAATAGGTTGTTATGAAGCGGGGTGTATGGTAGAATAACTCTATGCAGATGGAAAAAACGGGGGAAACAGGTTGCGGCTATTTCTACTTTCATTAGGAATACTGCTGCTGGACCAGGCCAGTAAAATTATGGCTCAGCAGCAGTTAATACGTATGGAGCGCGTTGAAATTATAGAAAATATTTTTTATTTAACTTACGTGGAAAATCCCGGGGCCGCGTTTGGCATACTGCCCTACCGCACCTCTTTGTTTATTATTGTAACCCTGGTGGTGGTAGCTTTTATTTTATATTATTTGCTCCATTTGCCGGCCAGGTACCATCTTATGCGACTGGGTCTTGCCCTGCAGCTGGCCGGGGCCCTGGGAAACCTGATCGACCGGGTAAGAATTGGTTACGTAATAGATTTTATTCAGGTTTCCATTTGGCCCGTTTTTAATTTGGCCGATGCGGCAATAGTGGTAGGCATAATATTTTTCATCTTTTCCTTTTGGCGAAAGGAAATATGCCTTTCCGAGGAGGTTTGAGTAAACAAAATTACTACACCTTATTCCAGTTTAAGGGGAGATTAAATGAACCGCGTTCTGTTGGAAATAGGGGAATTTCAAATATATTCTTACGGTTTTATGATTTCCCTGGCGGTAATCGTGGGGCTGTTTTTATTGTACCGTCAAGGGCGGCGTGTGGGCTATGATCCCGAGATGCTCCTGGAATCAGTGCTGTTCCTTTGTGTTTCCGGTATAATCGGGGCTCGCCTCTTACACGTGTTGTTGTCATGGGAAACATACAGCCAGGACTTCTCCCAGGTGTTGAGGCTGCGGGATGGCGGATTATCCTACCACGGCGCACTGGGACTTGCCCTGCTTGTATTTTTTATCTGGTGCCGGTGGAGGGGTTTTTCGTTCCTGCATCTGGCCGACCTTTATGTGCCGTATGTGGCGCTTGGATATGCGTTTGGCCGGGTAGGATGCTTTCTTAACGGTTGTTGTTACGGGGTGGAGTCCGATGTGCCCTGGGCGGTGGTAATACCCGTTGTAGATCAACTACCGCGCCATCCCGTACAGCTGTATGCTGCTGCAGCCAGCCTGGCAATTTTCGTGGTATTGTGGTATATGTACCGTATCAGGCCTTTTGCCGGTTTTAACCTGTTGCTTTTGATGGCACTGTACGGCCTGATGCGTTTTGGGGTTGAATTTTTCCGGGATAGCGAGCCCTTTTGGAACAGTTTATCCCTGGCCCAGGTAGCCAGCCTGGCGCTTTTCCTGGCGGCGGGGGTGCTAATTGTAGTTATTACCTGGAAAACCAGGTCGAAACAATGAGGAAGGGAAGGCGGGCAAAAGCAGGTTGAGATGATCACATACTTGACACCGGGGATAAGGGAAGTGGTTTGATAGGGAAAGTTAAAGGGAGTGTGTCGGCGAAAGCGACTTTTTTCAAGATACAAGAAGCAAGACACAAGATACAAGATACAAGATACAAGAAAAGAATAAGATAAGGGAGTTGTTTTTTTCTGGTTTCTGGTTTCCGGTTTCTGGTTTCTGGTATTGTGCTTCTGGCTTCTGGTATTGTGGAACAGGCAGGTGATTCTCAATGTACCCTGTGCTCCTGGAGATAGGTGAATTTCAGCTCAGGTCTTACAGTGTAATGCTGCTACTGGCAGTAGTGGTAGCCCTCTTTCTATTGTCCCGCCGTTCCACACGGGAAGGCTATGATTACAGTTTGGTCGTGGAATCGGTGCTGGTATTTCTGATATCCGGCTTTATCGGGGCGCGGCTGCTTTATATCATTTTGGAATGGGAATACTACCGGGAAATGCCGCTCTGGTACATTATCCGATCGGGGGGGCTTTCTTTTTTTGGAGCCTTTGTACTGGGGTTTGTAGTTTTATTATTCTGGTGCTACCTGCGGGGCTTTTCTTTTTTAAATTTAACGGATTTGTACGCCCCTTATGTTCCGCTGGGAAATTTTTTTGGACGGATTGCCTGTTTTTTAAACGGCTGCTGTTACGGTACGGAAACCGATGTTCCCTGGGCGGTTACTATCCCCGTGGTAGACGAAGTAAGTCGCCACCCGGTGCAGCTGTACGACGCTTTTGGAAACCTGTTGTTGTTTATAATACTGCTACATGCCTATAAATACAGGCCTTTTCGCGGCTTCAACCTCTTGATGCTGGTCTTTTTGTACAGCCTGCTCCGTTTTAACCTGGAATTTTTCCGCGCAGTAGACGCTTACTGGAGTGATTTAACTTATGCCCAGGTGTTTACCGTGCTGCTTTTCCTGGGTTCGGGTGTACTGCTGGTATTCGGGTATTACCGTAACAAATCCGGGTTCAGGGTTTAGCCTGGTGGCGTGGGATGACTGCCGGAGCAATAACCATACTACAGGAAAGCGGCAAAATGCTGCAGCCGGGGGGATTTAGCCGGTGTGGGATGAAAACGATCGTGAACAGGTGATAACACTAACTTCCGATGAAGGCGGGGAACGCCTGGATGTTTTCCTGGCCAGGAGCCTGGAAGGCATGACCCGTTCCCGTATACAAAAATTGATCAGGGATAAGCGGGTACAGGTAAACTGCTCCTTCCAAAGGCAAAGCTGTGTTTTAAACCGGGGTGATCTCGTAGAAGTATCGTTACCTCCCCCGCAAGAAACAGGTATTGTAGCCGAGCACCTTCCTCTGGATATAATCTATGAGGACAGCAATATACTGGTAATCAACAAACCCAGGGGAATGGTGGTGCACCCTGCACCCGGCCACTTGCGGGGAACGTTGGTTAATGCTCTTTTGCATTATTGCAACGACCTTTCCGGTATTGGAGGAGAATTAAGGCCGGGAATAGTGCACCGGTTGGACAAAGACACCTCGGGTGTTTTGGTTGTGGCTAAACATGACAGGGCACACCTGGAACTTTCCCGACAGCTTCAGGAAAGGACTGCCACCAGGGAATACCTGGTCCTGGTATGGGGAACCCCGGAGAAAAAGGAGTTTGAAGTTTACGCCCCTGTAGCCCGTCATCCCAGGCACCGTAAAAAGATGGCGGTAGTGGAAGGGGGCAGGGAAGCCCGAACCGGCTTTAAACTGCTGGCTGTGCCCGGCAGGGCCTCCCTTTTAAGGGCGAGGCTGGGAACAGGCCGCACTCATCAAGTGCGGGTTCACCTCTCTTACCTGGGCTATCCGGTGGTAGGAGACGAAGTATACGGGGGATACCGGGAGAATCTAAAAAGGGTGCAGTGGAAAGGCCAGGCACTGCATGCGCGGAGGCTAACCCTGGATTGCCCGGAGACCGGTGAAAGATTGTCTTTTACAGCTCCATTGCCCCGGGAGTTTAAAGAGCTTATGCGGTGGTTTCGCTCGCAGAAGTGATTTTAAGGGGAGCAGGTAGCAAGAGGGTGGAAGCAATAAACAAGAAGAAGCTTGCCAGTTAAGAAACAACAGGTAGTAAGCAAGCGGGGGTTTACTATTTAAACAGTTTTTTCTTTACCCCCACTTCAAAAAGGCTAAAGGAGGGCATGGTAATTGCGGGAAAAACGTCGGATTATGGATGAAGACGGGCTGAAAAGGGCTTTAACCCGTATAGCTTACGAAATAATAGAAAAAAACAAGGGAGGCAGGGACATAGTCCTGGTGGGAATAAAAAACAGGGGTCTTCCCATGGCCAGGCGCTTGTCCCGCAGAATCTGGGAAATTGAAGGGGTAGAGCTGCCGGTGGGAGAACTGGATATTACCCCTTACCGGGATGACATTTCCCCTGGAGAAGAAGAATCCCCTTCACTTCCCTCTTTTCCCTTTTAAATAAACGACCAGAGGGTAATACTGGTAGACGACGTGCTGTATACCGGACGTACGGTCAGGGCTGCCATAGACGCCCTGATTCAATGCGGGCGACCGCTTTTAATCCAGCTGGCTGTGCTGGTAGACCGGGGGCACCGTGAAATTCCTATAAGGCCGGATTATGTGGGTAAAAACGTTCCCACCAACCGCCGTGAAGTGATCGCGGTAAAGTTATATGAAAGCGACAGTATCGACGAGGTGTTAATTTGTGAACCGTAGAAAAAGATTTATTTGTGAACAATTTAACTAGAATTTGAGAAAAAAATAACTTGTCAAAATATATTGACAATTAGTCCTGTTACCCTTATTATATATATAGAAGTTGACAGGAAGCTTGACATGAGCTGTTTTAGTAAATTTTTCAATCATCACGGAAACTTACCAATGGGGGTGATAGGATGCCTGGATTAAACTATTTTATCTTTTTAGGGGTATTCATTGCAATAGGAGCCATGCTGCATTATATGGTTAACAAGGACAGGACCAGGGAACAAAAGCAGAAATAATATTCTGCTGCAGTTCCCTTGCCCTGGAAAGCAGAATAATTTTCTGCTTTTGTTTTATCACTTGCTTGTAGAAAGTTAGCGAAACTTAAAATATAAGGGGAGATATTACACCCTAACTTTTAAAATGCCCCGCCGGGTCATCCGGCGGGGCATGTATATGCAAGAAGCAAGAAGCAAGAAGCAAGATGAGAGATGGTGCTGATCGTTATACACACTTGACACCGGCAAGGCAAGTAGTGTTGTTCCGCTGGCGGGGTGTGAAGGGGGGGGAGATGTTTTGTAATCATTTAAGTTTTAAAGTGATAGA
>PWGO01000060.1 GCA_003554525.1 Syntrophomonadaceae bacterium
AAAAGTCCGTAGAGTCATTTTTCAAAGAGGACCTAAAAGGATCAAATCAAGCGATAGATATGAGGAAAAGATTGGAAGAACTCAATGAGGAACTGATGAAGGACGTTAAAGAAGAACAAAAGGAATACGTTACGCCTCTTTCCTACATAATCGAGAGTATCTCAAGGACCGGTTCTTATGCTACTGACATCTCCGAGATCGGGATCAACTACATGATGTCGAAATGATGATTGATCAGTGGGTGTGACTTTGTGTATCATATTTAAGATGATATCGATATGTAGGCTAGTAAGAAGTATTTTAATATAAAAAAACATATATGTATGGAACCATCTACATCAGGAGTGATAATTATAGATAAGAGAAAAAATTCCGTGAAAAAAGATTATGATGAAGACGAAGTAGCGATGTCCTTAGCAAAGGTGGGAAAGGGAGCTTTTATACTCTTTATAGGAACCGGTCTTGGCATATTATTTAATTTTCTTTCAAGGGTTCTTATCGCTCGTTTTTATACTCCAGCAGATTACGGTATGTTCAATCTTTTTTTGACCATTCTAACGATATTCGCTACGATAGGGGCTTTAGGATTGAGGAACGGAATACAGCGAAATATCGCATATTCGATCGGGAAAAAAAGCAAGGAGAAAGTCAGTTCTATAATAGGTGGTGGACTGGTCTTCGGCTTATTAGGAGGTATTGTAAGCGGAGGTATCCTTTACTTTTCCGCTCCTCACATCGCCCCTTTATTTTCAGAAAACCCCGATCTTATCTATTATTTTAGAATCGCTGGACTATCAACACCCTTTTTTGTTTTGATTTACCTTCTAGTTTCTGTATTTAGAGGATTTCAAAGGACAAAAGAGCGTATATTGTTCTTCAATCTCGGGAGAAATTCTTTACTCCTCCTTCTTGTCTTCATTGTTGGTCTTTTAGCTCTGAGTTTCGACAGAGTGATCCTAGCAGCTTTTTTTTCATTGGTATTGATTTCAATCATATTTTTAGTGTACTATCTTCGCAAGGGCAAAATAGAGCTTGACTTATCCAAAACATTAGATTTTGATAGAGGTATAGGAAAAGAGTTGATAATATTCTCACTTCCTCTCATGCTGGTGGACATGATGTACGAAGTAATGGGGTGGGCCGATACCATGCTGATAGGTTTTTTTTCTACTGAGGAAGCCGTCGGTTTTTATAATGCCGCTAGACCTATAGGTGCTTTCGTTTCTATCGGATTGACCGTATCTCATTTCATATATTCCCCTCTAGTTGCGGAATTATATGCACAGGAAAAATTTCGAGAAAACGAAGTCATCTATACAGTCCTGACCAAATGGGTATGTGCTATGGCATTTCCCATCGCTCTGCTATTCATCTTGTTTCCCGAAACTATTCTAGGAACGTTCTTTGGGGAGGAATATATAGTAGCTACTATCCCCCTACAGATAATAGCCGCAGTATACTTCGTCAACAATTTGATGGGGCCGAATGGAGCGACTTTGACCGCCTACGGCAAAACGAAGTTTTTGATGTATGCCACCTTCATAGCTGCCATCACAAACATCGTATTGAATTCCATAATGATCCCGAGATTTGGCATCATAGGTGCGGCTTCAGCAACCGGTATATCTATTATCGGAGTTAATGTTATAAGGATTTTCAAATTGAACAAAATAGCGGGAATTCATTCTCTTAAAAAGAACACTTTGGAACCTATACTGTTTGGAGGAGTTATATCTATTTTTACAGGGTTTATCATCAGAACTATCTTTCCTATCAATTTATTTGCATTGATCATCATCTTTGCACTATTTTCTATCCTATTTTTCCTTTCGATGATATTGACTAGGAGTATTTCTAAAGAGGACGTCAATCTATTACTGTTGGTTGAAAAAAGAACAGGATTAGAACTTAAGATCATAAAAAACGTATTGAAGAGATTCGTCGATTGATAAAGCTACGCGGTCAATCTGAATATCGTGCCTATTTCACTATCTGATATCAAACGTTCATGATCTTCTAGACATGATACATCTATGATCGAATCTATGATATTCTCTTCTGATAGGTCCGACCATTCGAGATCGGAATCTACTTTGATAGATGGATCTAATCGGATGAAAATCTCATCTATCTTTAAATTTTCAACAAAGTCTAAAAAGGATCTGTATCTTTTCTCTGAACTCAAATATCTTTCAAAAAAATCGAAACATAACGCTGCTCCATATCTTTGAGTAAAGAAATCTTCATCTATTTCTTCTTCTACTATCACCATGAATTTCATCTCATTAGCATCTCTTAATTTTTCAAGGGAGTATTTAGACTGTTTATCATCGACGATGCCTATCGCCTCGTATCCCTTTCTTTCAAATTCATATAGAAAATAGCCATCAACGGTAGAAGTTAGATCTAAGATACTACGATTTTCAGTTCTGATATTTTCTTTGATAACGTCAAGTATGGGTGAAGGATCGTGAAGATGTTGTATCGAATCTAGATCTGTATGAGGTATAGGAAAAAAGGATCTGCCGTTATTTTTTTCATCCAATAAATTTTTAAGTTCTTCCCTAAAAGTCTGCCATTTTTCGTGCCTTACTAGAACTCTAACAGGGATCTTATTTAGATCCAATAGTTTGGCACAGGCGAATCTATGTCTTCCATCGTTCAGTATAAAATCGCCTTTTCTTCCTATATTGACAGTTATCTCACTGTAGACTTCCTGTCCTCTTTCAAAAAAACCATCAAGAGGTTCTTCGTCGACCAATTGTTCTTGGGTTTTATAGCCGTATTTCTCAATACTTCGATACAATTTCCTGTAAAGCTCACCTCTTTCTTTTACTCTTTTGTCGACTGTTTTTCGTTGATGATTTCTACCTCTTTCCTCTCGCTCCAATTTTTCCTTTAACGATTCATAATAATCTGTATCTTTCCAACTTTTTCCTTCTTTTAGATAAGCTTTCAAGGAACGATAAATGATGTGCTTCTCAAAATCGTTGTTCAGTAGGTCCCAATCACCATCAAGAATTTTTCCAGCGTATCTCCATATATCAAAATAATCGTCCCTGCTCATGTATTTTTTAACTTTTTCAGGATCGATCTCGATGACTTTATAGGGATCAAGATCGAATCTGTTACTCAACTTTCCGTTCCTAAAACAGTTCCACCTCATCCTGATTAATCGGAGATATCGCTTTAAAAAGTCCATCGATCCAGTAACAACATCAAGTAGTCTAAATATGTAAAGGATGTCTTTTATCTTGTTCTTGATACGAACAGTATCGATATCTCCAACCATATTTTCAACCGATATTGGCTTTTTACTATATATATGCTAGTCGTTCAATCTTTCCAAGATTTCATGCCATGACTTTACTACATTGTCAAAACTGAAATCTCGTTTTATAGTAACTAGTGCTCGGCCCGATATCTCTTCTAGATCTTCTCTATTCAAACATCTTTTTATTTCCGCAGATATACCTCTAGGAGAACGATCTCTTATCAAGAATCCATTCTGGCTATCATCGATTATGTCAGGAATTGCTCCAACTGGAGATGCCAGCACTAGAGTACCGCAGGCCATAGCCTCCAACATAACATTGGGCAATCCCTCTGTCAGAGAGGGCATCACTAACAGCTTCATCTCGTTCAAAATTTTCGGTATCTCGTCATGAGGGATCCAATCGATGAATTCGACTCTTTCTTTCAAATCCTTTTTTCTTATAAATTCGATGGCCTCATCTTTAAGATCGCCATCGCCTATGATCCTGACTTTTACATCTTCCCTCAGAGATAATATCTTAGGAAGAGCCTTTATGAATTCCTCAAAACCTTTCTCATAGCTGAATCTACCTATATACCCTATGATCTCGTCTCTTTCCTTGAAATCTTTCTCTTTTTTGAATATACTAAAATCAAGAAAGTGTCTATGGGCCGTGTAAATCTTCTGATCGTATTTTTCTAATCCCATATCTTCTATGATGTTATCGGAGTAGACTATTATGTTATCAGCAATATGTAAACTAAAAAACACAAGAAAACGGATCGGAAGAGCTAAAAACCTACTTTCGGCTCTTATGCTCTTTATATCCGACCCAGATAACATGATGTTTACTTTACCTCCTTTCAACTTTGCTATTAAGATCCCAGGAAGAAGAGTCGGACCTCCAACAAAGAACAGGAAGTTAGAGATTTGAGAGGGGGCCTTAGCAACTCCAAATGCTAAACGACATTGGAGCCAAATGTAAGCGAATATCCTAAAAATCATATTCTTTCTAGGTGTGTGATGGATACCGTATAGATCAACTCTCTCATCTTCTCTATATGTATCAATGGCAACGTTACCACTAACTAGATGGAGTCTTCCTTTTAGTTCACAGATTATCTCAACCATATCGGAAAGAGGAACTATGCCTGATTCGCTCACAGGTAACGAGACCAAACAAATATCTTCCTTATCTTTACTCCCTATATTCGGCCACCTCCCTTAAGTAGTGCTCAAGTCTAGTTATTATTTTAGCGTGGGAAAACATCGTATAATCGGTCGGATCTTTTTTCGGTTCTAAGCCATTGTTCAAGACATCTGGTATATCTCTTATATCTTCTACAACACTAAGATTAGGGGATTCAATCTCCTTTGCGATGCCTACATCGGTAGAAACAACTTGTCTGTTCAATATCAATGCCTCTATTATAACGTTGGAGAATGTTTCAGTTAATGATGGCAAAATGAGTGTATCACAGGCGCTCATTATCCTCAGCGTTTCCTCATGTTTCTTTTTACCTAAAAAGATCAATCTATGTTCTAGTCCATTTAAAGAAGCTTTTTTTCGAATACTTTTCTTTTCTGGACCATCTCCTATTATGACAAATTTGAATTTTTTTTGGAGCAAAGGTAATTCCTCTACTACTCTCGCCACATTCTTGACGGGATAAAGGGAGCCAACGAATAGCAAAAAGCTTTCTTCAGGTTCGATTCCTAAATCTTCTCTAACCTTTTCTTTATCGGTGTTCTCACCTATCTCTCTGATCTTCTCAACGTCAAAGGGATTATGTATGATATTCAAATCAACATCTAAGATGGTTTCAAGCTTTTTCTTCGTATCAAGACTCGGACAAAGTATCGATTCGTGTTTTCCAAGTTTCAAAGTCAATATTTCCAACATCATGTTCATAATAGCTGTGATCGGATTTGTCATATCTAACCAAAATCTACCTCCATAACTTCTCACGTTGGTCACACAGGGAATGGATCTTTTACGTGATATCCAAGTCGTCGGTACAGTGGGGATAAAAGCTAGATTGATCACAACATCAAAATCCCTCTTATCTAAAAAATCATCAAGGAACGGATACAACTTTAGAGAAAACTTCAACCTTTTCATCTGCTGGAACATATTAGTTAAAAATCCAGCTTCAATTTCACTCCCGCTGGGAAAAGGTCTTACTATCTCTATTCCTTCATTCACCTCTCTGCTTTCTGTTCCAGGAACTCTACTAGTAACTACAGTTATATCGTGTCCTTTTCTGTTCAATCTCCTTACCTGTTTCCAAAGTGTCAACTGACCTCCACCTAGAACAGGGTGAAAATTCTCAGACACGAATAGTATCTCCAATATATCACTAAGTAAAGAAAATAGGTAGGAGATTATTTAATTTATGCATGGATGTTGTGATCCAAAAGTTAATTCAAAATCTTTTAGATACTTCCTCCACGATATCCATCCCTTCTTCGATATTTTCAGTTGAATTGGCATACGAGAATCTCAGATGCCCTTCACCAGTAGGTCCAAATGCAGTACCGGGTGTAGCGAGAAGTCCTTTATCCAACATCTTCATAGCTAGCTCTTTTGAACTGATATCGTAGTCGAAGGATGGGAAGACATAGAATGCTCCTCTGGGTTTCAAACAGTCGATACCAGGTA
>PWGO01000059.1 GCA_003554525.1 Syntrophomonadaceae bacterium
AAGCTTTTTTACACCAGCAGGGCCGGGTGGAAATTACCAGCGGCGCTTTTGAAGGTCATGAGATTGAGGTGGACAACTACTATGAACCCCAGGATACCTATACGTTTAAACTTGAAGAAGGTATGGAAGTTATTCTGGTAAATTTAGGGGAAGGGGGGTTCCTGGAAGGGGTACACGTACATGATGTGGCCCGGGACCGCAACATGTATATAATAGTGGGATTTATGGCCCTTTTGCTGGTTATAGTAGGAGGTGAAAAAGGCTTTCGGGGTCTTTTGTCCCTGGTCTTTACCCTGCTGTTTATATTTTACGTTTTACTGCCGCTGATTTTGAGAGGATACCACCCCCTGTGGATTACTGTTTTATCCGCGGTAATTATAATATTTTTAATAATGATGCTAATAGGGGGTATAAACCAAAAATCTTTTATAGCTATAGCCGGCACGGCCTGTGGTGTGGTTGCCGCCGGTATTTTGGCTTACTGGGCCGGGGAAGCCTCCCACCTGACAGGATTTGGCAGCGATGAAGCGCAGATGCTGCATTACATGGATAAAGATATAAATGTACGTTATCTCCTTTACGCGGGAATTATTATAGGGGCATTGGGCGCGGTTACCGATGTGGGTATATCTGTGGCTTCTGCCGCGGAAGAAATCAGGCAGGCCAACCCCTCTATAAAATTTGTGGAGCTATTTAAAGCATCTTTGAACGTGGGTCGGGATGTTATGGCTACCATGTCCAATACCATAATTCTGGCCTACGTGGGAGCTGCCATTCCTCTGCTGTTATTGATAACAGGTATGGGCACACCCTGGCTTAAAGTTATTAATATGGACATTATAGCTTCTGAAGTAGTGCGCAGTGTTGCTGTAACCCTGGGTTTCGTGGTTACCGTTCCCGTAACGGCTTTACTGGCCGGGTACGTAATGGGTCGGCGTACAGCAAAATAAAGAGGTAAAATCAGGACTTTTGTTTTTGAGATTTTATTAATGTGAGCAAATTATTCCCCGGGCGCAGCGTAAATGCCCGGGTGGTTGCGTGAGTTTTGATTTTGGATACAATTAGCGGGCGGGGACACGATTTTTCCCCGCCCGGCCTGTTATATGGTCGATTTTAATAATTGCTCCCCCAAGCAACGACATGGCTATAAACATGCCCAGCAGAAACAGTAGCGCCCCCGAATATCCAATTTCGTCTACTTCCATGAAGAAATAGGGGTAAAATCCGGTAAATGCTCCTTGCAGCATAATGGCGCACCAGTAGAGTGCCGGGAATATAAGCCAATAAAATATATCGGTAAACTTCATTAAGCCTTTCCGGTCAAAGAGCAGCCAGTCCAGCAGGAAGCCCACGGGAGCTGCGGTGTGGGTAATATGGTTGAGCAGGGAAACTGCCCCGTAATATTCATGCCATTCCAAAAAATTGGCTGCTACATGAAAGGCTGCACCGGTAACCAGGATGGCAAGCAGTACTACCCCGCGAACTATGGCCCGGGTTCTACCTTGATCTGCTTGCATAAAGAAAATTAATGATAATGCTACCAGTATGTTGCTCTGAATGGTAAAAAATAGGAATAGTTCATGTCCAGTTGATAAGGCAATTTTTTGCTGTAAGGCATAGCAAATTATAAATAACAGGGCTATTTTATAAATTACGGAAATAACTTTTATGGCACTAACCTTGGCCGGGACAAAGATAGCAAAACCTCCCCCGGTTTAAATAATATTTTTCTTGTGTATACTTGAGGAGTGCCTCTTTTTCAATGCAATCTACTCAGGTTCGGCATTTTGACTTCCGACATCCCAATTTCAACTACCAACAGGGGTTTATACTTGTATGCCAACCAGCCCGGGCTTGTGCTCCAGCATTTGCCTGGCCTGGAATACCAGTCCCTCTACCAGTTCGTCCCGGTTGGCGTATTCTTTCCCGTCGTAGTAAACGGTAATAATGGGTATGTTTAGTTCTTTTTGCAGGGCGGACATCTGTGCTTCTACTACCGAACCGGGCATGCAGGTAAAAGGTGCTACAAAAACAGCTCCGGCCACCCGTTCTCTGCCGGCATAAGCGGCAGTCCGGCCTATAGTCATGGGAGGCTCTCCCCCGTAGTGCCTGGGTACGTAATTTTTGGCATTTCGCATAATTTCCGCCGGTGGCGGTTCTTCTTTTCCGCTTATCATCTTGTTGGCCGCACGGGCAAGCCTTACTTCGTCCCGGTGGACCATCCAGTTTATCATGTTTTTTGTTGCTTTGTTGGCCAGGTTACCCGGGGATTTGTTCAGCCTGTAGGCTTCAATAGCTTCCTGCAGCTGGATGTAAAGTGTGTAGCTTAACAGCTCGCTGGTGGGGGCCAGGCATGCTTCTCCCCCGGCTTCTTCGATCTTCCGGATTATATCCTGGTTGCAGCGCTCGTCAAAGCGCACGTAAAATTCCCCGCCTACCAGTATAAGAGGGCGGAGCTCCTGGCGCAGCGGAAGGGCGCAGAAATCTTCTGCCGCTTCTTGTAGCATTTTTTCCAGGGGTTTAAGGTAGCTGCCGTGCGGCAATTGTGTAGGCTTAAAGTTGAAATTTTCCATTATCCGGCACAGTTTATCGGTATAGTAATTAAAAAGCTCTTCGGCAGACCCCCTGTTTATTTCGTAAGGACGGGTGGAATAAAGCATCTTGTAGAGCAGGTCCAAAGCCAGAGAAGAAGAGAAGAAACCTACCCCGAATCCAAGGCCGAAGCGCTGTATTGCCTCTTCGTATTTTATGGCGCAGATCCGTCCTTCCCCGTAGCCTGCTTTGTTTAATACCAGGGATTGAGTGGGGGCGTACATACCGTAACGGCACGGCCCACAGGCCCACCCCTGGAAAAATACCAGGTTTTTATTCTCTTCTTCTTGCGGGCGGTGCAGAAGGTACTCCAGGAAATCCTGCAGGTTCTGGATAAAGGGGAGGCATTCTTCCCCGTTAACCCGGCGTCGCGCCAGGGTAAGATCTTTGTCAGGGCTCTGCGGCAGCACCTGTGCATCTACTCCCAGGTTGCGGAAAAGCGCGGCAAGGGTATGTGCATGCAGGGTGAGGTCTGGAATGAGAATTTTATCCCACTCCCTGCTTTTTACCGAATACGTGCGAGCTGAATAAAACTCCGGTGCCTGGTATCCGTTACGGGAAAGGGTGGTGTTTTTGAAAGCTTCCAGCCGGGTAATCATTCCTGCTGCGGCGGTATGTTCGTCCAGCGTGAGCCGCAGGTACCCGCTCAGGCTACTGAGGTAGTGCCGGAGCATAGCATTGGGCCCGCATTTGAATGGGTCCTGGAGAACCAGCTGCAGCAGGGGAAGGCCGGTTTGGGAAGATCTCTCGTTTAAAAACCTTACCAGCAATGCTGTAGAAACCATTCTCTGCAGCTGGGCCGGGTAAATATTGTCCATTTTTTCAAGCATTTCCTGAAAGTAATCATTTAGTTCTTCCCGGTAGGGATCCAGTATCGGGGAGGAAAAATTGCCGGAATACCAACCTTTCAGGTAAGCCAGGAAAAAGTCCTGGGGAATAGCGGTTAAACCCTTTTGCCGTGCATAGCGCAGGGAACCCTTGGCTACAAAATCGTCGTATATGGTGTAAGGTCGGCTCAAGAAAACAGCCACAACCTGGTCAGGGTTTTCCAGCAGGGTTTCCATCATCATGCGGCTTTCTTCTTCCATCTCCCTTTCGTATTTTTCAATTGCCTGATAACCTGCGTTAATAGCCCGCAGGAACTGTTTTTCCGTAAAATCTTCCGAGAGCAGTTTCTTTGCTACCGGTTGCAGCTGGCGCTTGATCTGTTCTCTTCCTTCCCGGTAATTAAGCTGGGCATAAAGCACTTTGTCTTGCTTGAGTTCCAGGGAATTAATAACTGTTCCGCTTATAGTCTGCATCAGGGGACAGGTAAATGAGCGCGGCCATTGTTTGGCCCATGGCAGTGGCCCGGTATTTATTACTTCGGGCACAAAGATGAAGTCGAGATCTTTTTCTTTCAATTCGTGGTAATGGCCTACCAGCACTTTCATGGGGTAGCACATTTCGGAATCGAGCCATCTTTTGCCCCGCTCCAGGGTATCTTCCGTGGTGGGCGAAGATACAACCGTACGGGCTCCCAGTTCGCAAAAAAAAGCGGACCAGAAGGGGAAGAAATCGTAATAAAGGCCGCAACGGGCTATGCCAATGCTGGGGCCTTGTGACGAGGTGTCGCCGGCGGCCCGGTAAAAAATTTCTTCTCTCCTGCCAGCATAATCCGGGTGTTCTGAAGGTGCTCCGCTTTTTTTCCAGTCGGAATAACGGCCGCAACGGTCTCCGTAAATAAATTTGCTCCCGTCGTTAAATCGGATAACATTTAAAGTACAGTTGTGCTCGTGGCGGCATTCGGCCTGGCAGTTTTTCTTATCCAGTTGGAAAGAATTAAGTTCTTGCAGGCTTCGGAAAGAAAATGTGCCCGGTTCGCCCCGCTGGTAAAAATTCCTGGCCACCAGGGCACTTCCCAGCGCCCCGGTAAGCTCGGGTTGGGGGGGGATGTAAATATCTTTGCCGCTTTCAGCGGCAAAAGCACTGGCCAAAGCCTGGTTTTTTGCCGTAGCGCCTGTAAACACTACTTTACCGCTAAGGGGACGGTTTTCCACGGTTTTGCTTAAGTAATTGCGGGCCGAAGAGTAGGCCAGGCTGGAAAGCTGCGATTCCAGGGGCAGCCCCCTTGAAGCTGCGGCCATAAGGGTAGACTGAGAAAGCAGGGTGCAGGTATCTCCCAGGTCCATGGCGTATTCTGCATTAAAAGCTCTGTGGGAAAATTCTTCTTCAATTTTAACCCCTAAAAGTTCTGCAAGGTTTTCCAGGAATGTTCCTGTTCCTGCAGCACAGACCGGGTTCATGTTGTAATCGTAGAGCACCCCGTCTTTTATCTGGAGGAATTTAGAATCTTCGCCCCCGATTTCAATAATAGAAAGAGTTTCTCCTTCTTTAAAAAGGTACTTTACTCCTTCTGCCTGGCAGGTTATTTCATCTACTGCGTATTCGGCGTTAAGGATTTTTTGGGAAAGGAAGCGGCCTGAACCGGTAGTGCAGGCAACTATACGGGATTTCTCCAGCAGGTGCCCGTAGGTCTCGTGAACTTTTTTCATTAATTCCAGCACCTGCAGTGCGGGCTTTCCTGTAGTGGGAAGATATACTCCGCCAATTATTTCCCCCGTGTTATCCAATAGCATGCACTTGGTGGAAACAGAGCCGCAGTCTACCCCCATATACACTATCGAAAGATCATAATCGTCAATATTTTCTATCTCCTTATGTTTAAGGTAATGCACTTTTGATTGATCCAGGGGAGGCAGGGGATGCTCGGGCTTGAAGGTGCTGTTGACAGGAAGGTTGTATTTTAATTTGGTTGTAGAAATAACTTCCTTGTTTTGCGCGGCTCCAAGTGCGTTTAGATACTGGTGGTCTTCCGGTATTTCAATTTCAACTGATTTATCCCGTGCAAAATCGTTTAAGTGCTTCATGACTGCTTTATTCTCAGCTACTCCCCCTATAGTTACCATGCGAGCCGGTCCCTGGAGGCGGTTTTGAGTAACGCTGGTAATTACAGTATCCACCAGGGCTTTGGCCATTCCCGCGGATACGGAGTTTTGCGTGGCGCCTTCGTTTATGGCGTGGGTCATGTCCGACTTGGCGAAAACAGCGCAGCGCCCGGATATGGGGACGGCATTATCGGCTTCCAGGGCTACTTCGGCCAGCTCTTTGTCATCGTAGCCCATCCTGGTGGCCTGCTGGTACCAAAAAGCACCGCTGCCGGCGGCGCACTGGCCGTTGCGGTTAAAGAAACTTACTGTACCGTCTTCATCAAGCTCCAGGTAGTGCATATTTTCGTGCCCCAGGGAAAGTGCTGCATCAGTTTTGAGGTGCATAAAAGAAAGCCCAAGCTGTAGCGACTGGATCTCCAGCATGGGTTTTACTCCCAGGGATTCGGCGATAAGGCGGGCATTGTGGCCTACCAGCCCAAAGCGGATTTCCTGTCCGTGGTATCCTTCCAGCAAATAATTAAGGCATTTTTGGGCAGCTTCTACCGGTTGCCCGGAAGCAGGAAGGGAATATTTTTTTACGCGGTCATCATCTACCAGGACACCTTTAATTGCAAAAACACCCATGTCCAGGCCCAGACCCGGGAGGGATTTGTGGCTATTGCTATGTTGAACCATTAAACTGGTTCCTCCTTTCCGTGTTTCCTTGATTGCTGCTGGATAAAACCGGCAGCAGGAAAATGTTATTGCTTTATACAATGTTATTTCTTTATACATTGGTATTTCTTTATACATTGGTATTTACGATGGTACTGATGATAATACTACACTTTATTATTATAACATACCAGATTAAGCCACATTCAAGTAATTATGACAATATAATAAAAAAAATTTCCCCCCTTGCGTGTATTGCCTGGGTGTACTGTTAAATAAAATTAGTTATAAAATTAGTTACCATGGGTTTCCGGCTTGCTTTTGTTTAGTAAACGATGTTATTCTAAATTCAGGCGTCGAAATAGCCCCTGGGCGGTTGCACAGGTATTATTTTTTTATTGTCCGGGCCCGGGTAGCTACATTACTTTAACTTCCCTGGTAAAAAATATATTTTGTATAATAAAATTACTCATGCCGTGGTTTGGTAAACGACTGATTCGCATGTGTCCGGTTTTAAATTTAATAGAAGGAGATAATTCCAGTGTCTGTAGAAAAAAGTATAATGGAAAACCTGTTTAATTTACACGGCAGCAGTTATTTTTTTGATACTTTTTTTTCGGTTATAGCCAGTTACTCTACCCATGTATTTGCTTCCCTTTTTTTAATTATAACGGTTTGCCTGGTTTATTATAAGCTCAAGCTTAATAAAAGCCTGTACCTGTCTTCTCTACTGCTATTACCGGGAGTTTTTCTGGTAAACCACGTTATAAGATTTCTGGTGGCCAGGGAGAGACCGTTTGCCGTGGACGAAGAATTTACTTCCCTGATATATCACTATTACACCGGTTCTTTTCCCAGCAATCATGCTGCGGCCAGTTTTGCTGTAGCGGGGATCCTGTTACTGGTCTACCCGGCAGCGGGATGGGGGGTCCTGGGGATGGCGCTGCTGGTATCTGTTTCACGTGTATATGTGGGAGTTCATTATCCAACCGATGTTCTGGCGGGCGCAGTGCTGGCTTTTATATTGCTGTTTTTTTATATACGCTACAGGAACAGCCTGGAAAGATTTTTGCAAAATGTATGGGAAAAAGTGCGAAATAACCTGTCCTGGGGAGCAAGAAATATATGGTAGAGCTGTACGGGATAAAAGTGAATACCGGGAGTAACGGAGAAGTGGGTGGTGAATGTGAGGGAATCAGGGAGCTTGTCTCCTGCCTTCCTTACCATAACGGCAATTTGCCGGAAAATGGTATTGAAAACAGCAGCCGCGGGGCCTTGACCGTTAAAGACGTGGCTTCTCTGCTGATACTATACATGGTTAAAAAACGGCATAAACATGAAGGAAAAAATTCAGGAGGCGCAAGTGGTGAAGGCAAGCATTTATATAGAGAAATAGAAATAACCAGGAACCGGTACGGCAAGCCTTACCTCAAGAATGAAGGCAATATTCATTTTAATGTATCGCATTCCGGTAGCTGGGCCGTTGGAGCGGTGGACAGTTTTCCAGTTGGTATTGATGTAGAAAGAATCAGGCCGGTAAACCTGGAAATAGCGGAACGATTTTTTGCCTGGCAGGAATACGAAGAATTGTTGAAAAAAGACTACCCGGAAAGATTGGATTATTTTTTTGAATTGTGGACTTTAAAAGAAAGTTATATTAAAGCTGTAGGCAGGGGGCTTTCTGTGCCCCTTGGTTCGTTTAGCGTTCTGCCCGGCAACGGGGGTCAGGCGGATAGCTCTATCCTGGATAACCAGGATTTGGGCTGCAGGTTTAAGATGTGTGCCCTGGAGCCGGGTTACCGCATGGCGGTTTGCAGCCTGGGGACCAATCCTTTCGGTGAGATCAGGCTTATGGATATTATGAGTTTTGCCCGGGAGATAAAAGCATTGTAGGTGTTTGGCTGTGGCTTCCCGGTCAAGCAGCCAGGTCACAGCAGTTATTTTATTGTAACTACTCACAGGGTGGGAGCTTAGATAATACCCCCCCCACCTTTAATTCCTCCCCCGCCAGGGGGGAGGAAGATGTCGGGGCAATAATGTGGGTGCTACTTGATACAGGGAGTATAGCTACTACCTCCGGGTTATTTTTACTTCCTTGCCGCGGGCATTTTTCTTCCCCCCATCGTGGGGGAAGATTAAGATGGGGGGGACACCTTATGAGAAGTTGGCCCTGGTGTCAAGTTACCATAAACCTGAGTAGTTACATTTTATTTTTTGCTGGAATATTTATCTTTTATTTCCATTACCTTGTCCAGGTTTTTCAAAAAGAGGTCTACCAGATAAGGGTCGAAGTGTTTACCTTTTTCTTCTTTTAAATATTCCAGCACTTCTTCCAGCGGCCATGCTTGCTTGTATACCCGGTCATTCCCCAGCGCGTCGAAAACGTCTGCAATAGCGGCTATTCTTCCGTAGATGTGTAGTTCTTCCCCTTTTAGGCCGCGGGGATAACCCGTACCATCGTATTTCTCGTGGTGTTCGTAAGCAATTATGGAGGCTGCCTCGGTAATTTTTTGGTGGGAATGTTTTAATATTTCGTAGCCCATAAGGGAGTGCTGTTTTACTATCTCGAATTCTTCCGGGGTAAGCTTGCCCGGTTTATTAAGTATTTTATCGGGTATCCCGATTTTACCAATATCATGCATGGGGGCAGCAAGGCCAATTATTTCGGCTTCTTCTTCGGGCAGGCCGTATTCTAAAGCCAGGAGTTTGCAGTATTCCGCCACTCTTTTAACGTGGTAACCGGTTTCTAAAGAGCGGTTTTCAGCGATTTCCCCCAGAGTATAGATGATTTCCCGCTGGGTTATGTCTACTTCCTCGTTCAATTTTATGTTTTCCAGGGCTATGGATACATTGGTGCAGTAGACATCAAGGAGATATTTATCAAACTCCCTTAATTTTTTGATGTTTTCCATCCAGATGACGTTTTCGGTTTCATCTTTAGTTTTTGAATAAATTATAATACAATCCTCGCGGTATTTATTTGTTTTATCTTTAAATGCTCTATCGATATCGTTTATAACTTCCCGGGGCAGAAACTGTTCCACAGGTTTTTCCGGATCATCCTGGAAGCTTCCCGTGGCAGCCAGTAAGTGATAGTGCGAATTTTTGCGGCTTACTATACAGGAAGAAAGATCCCCGGTGCTTTTTTGAAGGTTGAGCAGGTTGCTTAATTGCTCCAGGATGGTGTGGGAAAATTTTTGCATGGAGCGTTGCTGGTAAATATGGGAGGAAGATTCCACTATTTTCTCCAGGCCCATCCTGTTGTTTTCAATAGTGTTCATATCCTGGAAAGTGCGGAGGGCGGAAATAATGGCCGTAAAAAGTTTTTGCACGGTGAGTTCAGTTTTTTCTTTGTAGTCGTTAATATCGTATTCCAGGATAACCTTCTTTTCCGGTGCAACTCCAGGTTGGCCAGTTCTAAGAATTATTCGCACTACTTCATTTTTTAGTTTGTTGCGGATGTAGTCTACCAGTTTCAAACCCGCGTCGTTATCTTCCATAACTACATCCAAAAGAATCACGGCCGTATCGGGATGTTGCTTTAATATGCCCGGGACTTCTTCTGCCCAGTAGGCACTTAGAAGTTCCAGCTTTCTGTCCTGGAATACAATATCCGACAGGGCGAGCCTAGTGGCATGGTGAACATCGGGCTCATCATCCACTATTAATATTTTCCAGGCGCCAAGACTCCCGTGGGAATCCTTATAGCTGTCCTCTTTTTCTTCCTCTTCGGAAAAAACCAGGAATTCATCGTCATGGCGTCCCTCATCGAGGTTTTGCCTGGAGGATTCCAGGTTAGAATCCATATATTATTCACCTCTATATCGGGATTTCTATGATAAACCTGGTGCCTTTATTTTTTTCACTCTCGCATTTTATACTGCCGTTAAGGGTGCTGGTTACCGTATTGTAGACAATATGCATACCCAGGCCGGTGCTGCCCCCGCGGCGGTCAGTGGTATAAAAAGGCTCAAAGATATTATTTTTAACTTCCGGGGGCATGCCCATCCCGTTGTCTGAATATTCGATAACCAGCGTCTCCTCTCTTATTTCGACATTTATCTCCATTCTTCCTGCTTGATTTTCGTCGAAAGCATGAGTTATGGAATTAATAACCAGGTTGCTTATAATACGGGATAACGCGCCGGGGTAGCTTTCAATTTCAATGCTTTCGGGGCATTTGATTTCCAGATTGTGCCCGGTTTTTTTTAATTTGGGTTTGAGACTTATAGCTATTTCGTTAAGGTACTTTGCCAGGTTGATGTTTCTTTTGGTTTCAGAAGACTGGTCCGCTGCAACCTGCTTGAAACTGTGAATTAATTCTGAAGCTCTCTTCAGGTTGATTTCTATTAGCTGGATATCTTCTTCGGCAACCTTGAAGAAATTTTCCAGTTCAGATTTTTTTAGTTTATTTTCTTGATAACTTTTACGTATTTCCTTACTTTTTTCGTACAGGTGAGAAGCAGAGGTTACTGCTATTCCCAATGGGGTATTGGTTTCGTGTGCAATTCCGGCTACCAGGTTTCCCAGGGAACTCATTTTTTCGGACTGGATAAGCATGTTCTGGGTGTCTTTAAGGTTTTGCAGGGTTTTTTGGAGTTCTTTGGTTCTTTCTTTTACTTTGGCTTCCAGCTCCTTGCTCCACCGTTCCTGGGTTTCCAGCAGGTGCTGTTGCATTTCCAGGTTGTTTTGCTGTGCAATTTCTTTTTCCAGGTTTAATATGGTGATGCGATCGGCTAAAGCCAAAGACAGCAGGATAACTGCTACAGCAAAAGCAACCTGCAACCCGTATTCTCTTAATATATTGTCCTGGACTATACCTACGGTCATTAGCGAAGAAAGGACGGCGCTGATACAAAACAGGGACAGGGCAGTGAGGTAATACCTGGCTGGACGGTAACCCCTGAGCAGGCAAATAATACTTATTATAATCATCAGTAAGAAAAATAACGGGTTGGCGGCGGCCAAAGTATTTACCAGGTAATAAGGAAGGATAATAGTAAGGGGCAGTAATACGGCAGAGTAACCGATTAAAAAATTTAATATTTTATCCCAGGTAGGCACGTACATCCTGGTCTCAAGGAAATACTTGGTAAAAAGGAAAAAGGAAAGTGTGGAGAAAGCTAAAAAGACACTTATGGATTGCCTGTTCCACTCGGGTTGTTCAGGCCATAAATGCTGGTACGAAAGGCCGTCCCACGTGGATTGAAATAGCATGTAACCAAAAATATAAAGTGAGCAGAAAAGATAGGTTTTGTTTTTTAAAAAGATTGCCAAAAACAGGTTGTAAAAAAACAGGGCCAGGAAAATCCCGTAAAGTATGCCGTAGAACAAGTTTTCGTTGGAGGCTTTTTCCCCGTGTGCTTCCGGGGTCCACAGGTTTAAAGGCAGTACCATGGCACTTTTAGTTTCCGCCCGCAGGTAGAAATGTTTACTGGTATGGGGCTCGATTTCCACGGGAAAAATAAAATTGCGGTCTTTAATTTCTCTTTCTTCAAAAGGAAGCATGTTTCCCGTGTAATGACGATTCAGCTCTTCTCTGCTTTCACCGTAGTGCAAATTCAGGTAATTTATAAGAGGGTAACTTACTTCCAGGTACCAATCTTTCTTTTCTGTGCGGTTTTCAATTTCAAAATGAACCCAGTAAACGGAATCTGTAAAACCAAAAGAGGGAACTTCTTCTTCAGTATCTTTAAACTCGACCGGGAACTGGGGATGGCTTACTTCTTCTATGCTCCATCGGTGGCGCTCGTCTTCCATTAAATACAAGTATTTTTCCAGGCTGAAGCTGTCTTCTGCTTCTTCTATTACCAGTTTTTCCGGTGCGGCCGAAGCTTCAGAAGAAAAAATGGTAAACAGAAGCACCAGGAAGCAAGCCATAAAGTAAACCAGAAAAACATGTATTATTGATTTCAAAGTATCACCCTCAAATCAGAACAAACAAAAACTCCAAAAGTTCGACAAGATTGTATTAAATACAATTCTACAGTAGCGAGGGAAGTTCCTTTTAATTGCCAGTAAAATATACATCTAAATTCAAAAAATTAATAAGAATGTTTCAATTGTCCCGGCGCCCGTCCAAAACAAAATCCCTTGCCTTATTCTAAGTTCAGGGAGCATAAGGGTGTATTATATTGCAATAATCGGGAGTATATAATACAATATAGTAGGCATTGGAGATACATTTTAGCAGAAGGAAGCTGATACATGTGAAGGTTAATAATACAGGTTTCATAGGCTGTGGATCGATGGGTTCCGCTTTTATAAAAGGTATGGTGAACAGCGGTAAAGTTCCACCGCAGCAGGTTTGGGTTTTTGACGTAAAAGAAGAAGCTGTAAAAAGCGTAACGGCGGAATGTCCGGTTAATAAAGCGGAAAACCTGGAAGAACTTACTGCCAAGGCTGATATTATTTTTTTGGCGGTAAAGCCTGCAGATTACTCGCACCTGCTTCCAGAGTTGTCCTCTTTTCTTAAAAGTGCGCACCTGGTGGTTTCAATGGCTGCAGGAATATCTATTAAGCAGGTGCATGATTATTTGGGGTATCTGGTGAAAATAATAAGAATAATGCCCAATACACCTTGCCTGCTGGGAGAGGGTGCGATATCCCTTGCAGCGGGTAGTGAAATTACTTTAGGGGAGCTTGACCGGGTTAAGGAACTGGTTAGCGCCCTGGGCAAGGTGGTAACTGTTAAGGAAAGTGAAATGAACGCGGTTACGGGGCTAAGTGGAAGCGGGCCGGCTTATGTGTATCTTTTTGTGGAAGCTTTAACTGTCGGGGCGGTAAATGCTGGCCTGGACCGGAAAACCGCGGAAAGTTTGGCGTTGCAGACTGTTAAAGGCGCTGCACGAATGCTGGAAGCATCAGGGAAACATCCCGCGGAATTAAGAGACGAGGTGGTTTCTCCCGGAGGCACTACCGGTGCAGGGTTATTTGAACTGGAACGGGGGGCTTTTCGTGCTTGTGTCTCCGGGGCGGTTTTAAAAGCGGCAGAAAAAGCGGAAGAGCTGGGAACCAAAAAGAAACAGGGTGAGGAGCAATAAATCTTGAGCGATATTTACCACTACCGGGAAATAACCAGTTCCAAAACCGTGGTTGTGAAGCTGGGAACGCGGCTTCTTACACACGAGAACGGGAAACTTAACCTGGAGTACATGCAGGAAATCATAAAGAAACTGGCCGGTATTAAAGACCGGGGAAGGCAGGTTATCCTGGTTTCTTCCGGGGCCGTGGGTGCGGGAATCGGTAAAATGGAAATGAAGCATAAACCTTCTTCAACTCCTGAAAAGCAAGCATCCGCGGCAGTAGGACAGGGTCTTCTGGTTCAGTATTACGAAAATTTTTTTGCACAATACCATCATATTGTAGCCCAGATTCTGTTGACCAGGGCCGATCTCATGGACAGGCAGAGGTATATAAATGCCAGCAATACCATTTTTACTCTCTTGAAATGGGGTGTGATTCCGGTAATAAATGAAAATGATACCGTCTCGGTAGAGGAAATTGAATTTGGGGACAACGATTTGCTGGCAGCCCTGGTATCAGGGCTGATTGATGCTGAGCTGCTGATTAATTTAACTGATATAGAAGGATTGTATAACGATAACCCTCAGTACAATAAAAATGCAGAGCTTATCCCGGTAGTGGAGAAAATAACCCCGGAAATAAAAAAGTGGGCGGGAAGCAGCAGCAGCAATTTTTCTACCGGGGGCATGCAGGCCAAGATCAGGGCGGCGGAAATCGCAGTTAATTCAGGGGTTAACATGATAGTAGCCAGCGGCCATGATGTGGAGAACATAAGCCGTATTTTAAACGGCGAACCGGTTGGCACACTTTTTTTAGCCCAGGAGAATTACCTGTGCCGCAGGAAACGGTGGATAGCTTATGGAAGGGTGCCACAAGGAGCCCTGGTTGTAGATGAGGGGGCCAGGAATGCCCTGGTGTCGGGAAACAAGAGTTTGCTTCCTGTTGGCGTGGTAGAGGTAAAAGGCAATTTTGAACAGGGTGACCTGGTATATATAAATGATCAGGAAGGCAGAGAAATAGGCAGGGGGCTGGTAAATTTTAATTCTAATGAGATATCTCAAATATTGAATTTATCCAGCAGGGAGATTTATGACATACTGGATAGACATGCGGAAGAAGAGGTAGTACACCGTGATAACATGGTAATAAATTAAATCTAGTCATTATTCAGGCCGGGTCTTGATTTTTGGACCTTGATTTCTCTTGATTTTTAATGAAGCAGGTACGGTAAATATAAATTATATTTAGTAAATATTAAATGCAAAGGGGATTTTTTATTATGAAAGTAGGAGAAACGGTTAAAAAAACCTGGGAAATTTCCCGGCAGATAAGTGATGCTTCTACGGGCCAGAAGAATCAAGCCCTGGAAGAGATAGCCAGCAGGCTTAAACAGCATGAAGAGAAGATTATAGAAGCAAACCGGGTAGACCTGGAAGAATTAAAAAAGAAAGAAGGCTATTCCAAGGCTTTTCAGGACCGGCTTTTTTTGGACGGCGGCAGGATAGAAGCCATGGCGGACGGGCTTAAGGATATTATAAGCTTGAATGACCCGGTAGGTGAAGTTACTTCCATGTGGAAAAGGCCTAACGGGTTGCAGGTGGGGAGAGTCCGGGTACCGCTTGGAGTAGTGGCCATTATTTACGAAGCCAGGCCCAATGTTACCATTGATGCTGCAGGTCTGGGGCTGAAATCGGGAAACAGTGTAATACTTCGGGGCAGTTCAGAAGCTTTGAATTCCAACCGGGCGCTTGTAGAAGTTATTCAGGAAAGCCTGGAAGCGGTAGGTCTCCCGCGGTACGGGGTGGCGCTTGTAGAGCAGGCAGACCGGGAGGCGGCACGGGATTTAATGAGGCAAGATCGCTACCTCGATGTAATCATACCCCGGGGTGGACCGGCATTGAAAAAAACAGTTATGGAAAACGCCACGGTACCGGTAGTGGAAACTGGCGAGGGCAACTGCCATGTATATGTAGATGAAAGCGCTGAAGTATCAATGGCAGTACCTGTAGCAGTTAATTCCAAGGTACAACGTCCTGGAGTATGCAATGCCCTGGAAACCCTTCTGGTTCATGAGAGCATTGCTGATGCATTTTTGCCGGAAGCCCTGGAGGCTTTAAGAAGGGAAGGTGTAGAAATTCGGGGATGCACTGTGACCCGAAAGTACCACGGGGAAGTTAAAACAGCGGAGGAAGAAGACTGGTCTGCTGAATACCTGGACCTGGTGTTGGCTGTTAAAGTAGTAAAGAGCCTGGAGGAAGCAGTTAATCACATAAACACTTATGGAACCGGCCATTCAGAATCCATAGTTACCAGCAGTTACAGAAGCAGCAGGGAATTTATGCAAAAAGTTGACGCCGCCGCTGTTTATGTTAATGCTTCCACGCGGTTTACGGACGGAAACGTGTTTGGACTGGGGGCGGAAATGGGTATAAGTACCCAGAAACTTCATGCCAGAGGGCCCATGGGCCTGGAATCGTTGACCAGCACCAAGTTTATTATCTACGGGGATGGACAGATTAGGGAATGACAGGGGGTTGGATTAAAATTACCGGTCGCAAGTAAAAAGACAAATTTGATTTATTTTAAAAGAAAAGCATTTAAAAGAGAAGGATGGTGATGTATGGAATGAAGAAATTCCAGGAAGCTCTTAAATCTTCTAAATTTATTTTGGTGGATACAACACTCAGGGATGGTGAGCAGACGGCGGGGGTTGTGTTTTCTAACCAGGAGAAAATTAGAATCGCCAAGATGTTAGACAGCGTAGGAGTACACCAGATTGAAGCCGGTATACCGGTGATGGGTGGGGATGAAAAAAAGGCTATTACCCAGATAGCCGGTCTCGGCCTGGGTGCCAGCATCATGGCCTGGAACAGGGCTAATGTTAACGACATAAAACAGTCCATGGAGTGCAACGTGGATTCCATTGCAGTCTCCATATCTTCTTCAGATATTCACATCAAACACAAGTTAAATTCTTCACGCGAGCAGGTTTTAGAAAATATGGGGAAAGCCGTTGAGTTTGCCAAGTCAAGCGGTCTTTATGTTTCCGTTAATGCTGAGGATGCTTCCCGAACGGAATACGATTTTTTGTTGCAGTTTGCCGGGGTAGCACGTAAAGCTGGTGCGGACCGTTTAAGGATATGCGATACCGTTGGTGTCCTGGAGCCTTTCCACACTTACGAATTAATTTCCAGGTTAATCGATGATACCGGTATGGATATAGAGATGCACACTCATAATGATTTTGGAATGGCTGTAGCTAACGCTCTGGCCGGGGCCAAGGCCGGGGCGCGGTTCCTGGGTGTTACGGTAAACGGCCTGGGTGAAAGAGCCGGAAATGCAGCCCTGGAGGAAGTTGCCATGGCTCTTGGACATCTTTTTGGAGAAGATCTGAAAGTAAAAACCAAGGATTTTAGGGAACTTTCCGATTATGTGGCCAGGGCTTCTGGAAGGAGTATTCCGCCCAGCAAGCCTATTGTGGGAACCAATACTTTTGCCCACGAGTCCGGGATACATGCTGACGGAGTAATTAAAGATCCCAGCACTTATGAGGTTTTTACCCCGGAAGAGGTAGGCCTGGAGCGGCAAATTATAATTGGTAAACATTCCGGCTCAAGGGCGGTTCAACTTAAATTCCAGGAATACGGTATCAACCTGTCTGCCGAAGAATCCGCGGAACTGCTCGAACCTATAAGGTCGGCTACGGTGGACTTGAAACGCACTCTGTTTGATAAAGAAATAATGTATATTTACGAAGAATACCTGAAGCAGAAAGAAAGAGAAAAAAGCGGTACTACTTCTTGATTTGTAATTATTCAGGTAGAAGGGGGGAAGGAAAGGCCCTTACTAAAACCAATGCTTGGTAGCAGTAACTACTCCAGCGTTAAGTTACTATAATTCTGAATAGCAACCTTAATAATATGTAATCCCTCAATATGTAATCACTCATGGTGTAAAAGTTTAGAGAATAAAAAGCCCCCCACCGTGGGGAAGATTAAGATGGATGGATACCTTTTTGGAGGTTAGAGGTCAGAAGTCAGAAGTCAGAAATAAAAGGTGAGAAAAATAAAGACCACCTTATGGGAAGTATGGGAAGTTGGAGCTGGTGTCAAGTTCCATAAGCCTGAGTAATTACAATAATATTTGATAAAGTGCTTGCCATACCTGTTTTGCTCCAGGGGAACCCGGACCTGCTTTGCTGTAACCAAAAGCAGGTCCTTTATGTAAACATTAACTGTTCACTTATGGTGATAATATAAAGAGAGATATTACTACCCGGGGGGATGGGGGTGGCCAAGTAAATTTTATAAAATATAATTTGTAACTACTCAAGCCAAGTAAAAGTAAGTTAAGAGGCATTGTGCTTAGCGGGGACGGTTCGAGCGTCACCGGAGCGAAGCGGAGGTCCGAAGGGAAGACGATGGAACCGTCCCCCTGGCGCAGCAGTGGATGCCTGAGTAGTTACTATAATTTTAGTCAGGCAAGCCCTGTAGGGCAGTTAAGTAAATTTAAAATCTATCTTATCTATGAAGGAGGCTACAGCGTGATTCTGGACAACTTTTTATCCATGCTTATAGGGGTAACCGTAGTGACCAGGGAAAAAGTGGAAGACATGACCGATTTACTGGTGGAGAAAGGAAAAATGCAGAGGGAGGATGCCAGGAAATTAGCCGAAGAAATGGTGCAGAAAGGAAAGCAGGAAAAGGAAGAGTATACACGGAAGGTTAATCAGATGGTAGAAAGCATGAAGGGTAAAATTGTAACCAGGGAGGATATAAGCCGCCTGGAAGAGAAAATAGACGAAATTCTTGAGCACTGCCAAAAGGAGCAATAATTTTCAAGATTGAGGTCGGGGAGGAGAGAAAAAAAGTTTGATAGGGCAACTGCGTTTTATTAAAAGGTACCGGGAAGTAATTAATGTTTTGGTGCGTTACGGCTTTAGCGAAATACTGGAAAAAATAAAAATTATAAGGTCGGGTTTTTTCCGAAAGAAAAAAGAGTCGGATAAGCTTCCTTCTTACAACCGCCCAGTGCGTTTAAGATTGGCCCTGGAGGAGCTGGGTCCTACTTTTATTAAGGTCGGACAGCTCCTCAGTACCAGGATAGATCTTCTGCCACATGACTACATTGAAGAACTGACCCGGCTGCAGGATGATGTAGGTTCTTTTTCCGGGGAACAGGCGGTAAGTATTATGGAAAACGAACTGGGTAGAAAAAAGGAAGAGGTATTCCAGACATTTGAAAATCAGCCTATGGCTGCTGCTTCTATTTCACAGGTACACTACGGTACCCTGGTTGACGGGAGTGAAGTAGCGGTAAAGATTAAAAGGCCTTATATTGAAAATCAGGTTTTTCAAGATATACAGATTTTAAAAAATACTGCTTACTTCGTGGATAGAAATACCCAGTGGGGAAAAATATATCGGTTTGGGGAACTGGCCGAAGAAATAGAGCGTATTTTGCTGGAGGAATTGAATTTTAAAGGGGAAATCAGTAATGCGCAAAGGCTGCGCCGCAACTTTTCCGATAATGCCGCGGTTTATATTCCCGGGGTATTCGAAGAGTATTCCTCCCGGAATGTATTAACCACGGAATACCTGCACGGGACTAATTTAAACACACTTCTGGAGGATAAAAATATATCCGCTTCCAGGAAGAAAATAATTGCAGACAATATTGTTGATGCATATTTTAAACAGATTTTTGTTCATGGTTTTTTCCACGGGGACCCCCACCCGGGGAATATTATAGTTATGCCTGGCGATAGAATAGCGCTGGTTGATTTTGGTACTGCCGGCATTATAGACGAAATTTTTCAAGAGCAGCTGCAGCTCCTTTTAAAATACCTGACCACTCAAAATGCGGAGGAAGTAGCGGAGATGGTAATAGAAATGGGCTTTGTCCCGGGGGATATCAACAAACGGAGTCTGGTTATTGACCTGGCCCGGATGCTGGATAAATACTACCAGCTACCTTTGGAGAAAATTGAAATTAATGAGCTTTTCCCGGAATTTTTAAGCATTGTAGGAAAGCATAATATTAGAATGCCCTATGAATTTTTACTCTTATCCAAAACTATAATAACTGTGGAAAGTATAATTTCTCAACTGGATCCTGAATTTAAAATTATTGATGCTGTTAACAGGTATAAACCTTTTATTCAGAAAAGTTACCTTCGCCGGGGAAAAAGAAAAACCAAAAGATTGCTGTCAATTTATGAGAGGTTTCTCCGGCAGTTCCCGGAAAACATTAACTCGGTTTCGCAGCAGGCTGCAAGCGGCGACTTAAAGTTAAACATGGAAATAACTCAGGCTGAACCCATGCTAAAGCGCATCGGCAATATGATAAACCGCCTTTCATTCAGTATAGTGCTGGCAAGTATAATAGTTGGCCTTTCTTTGACCATAGGCCGGGAAGAAATACTGTTTGTAAGGAAATTTCCCGTTGCCGAAGTGGCCTTGATTATTGCCGGGTTGGCCGGTATCTGGTGGCTGTGGACCATCCTGCGCTCGGAAAAATAAATTATGAAAAGCAAAACCTGCCAAAGTTCAATTAAAAATAGAGGAGGAAATATGTGTTCAGATGCTTACGCCGTTGTGGATATAGGGGGCACGAAGGTGCTGCTTCTTTTTCTTCACGCGGACGGCACGGTTCTTTACCGCGTAAAATCGTCAACTTCTGCGGGGGTAGATAAGGAAGAACTGGCCTGCTTCATAAACCGCATGATAAAAGAAGCTGCCGCCTCCCAGGAGCTGAATATTAAAGGAGTAGGAGTATGTATAGCGGGCTTGCTCGACTATCATAATGGAGAAATCATCTCTGCTCCTAATATAGAACTCCCGGGAAGGTATCCTTTACGTGATTTAATGCAGAAAGAGTGGGAAGTTCCGGTTCTTATAGAAAACGACGGCAATGCCGCAGTTTTGGGAGAGGTTTTTTTTGGAGCGGCACGGGGTTTGAGCAATGTGATATATGTAACCGTTAGCACGGGTATAGGGTCGGGGTTTTACCTTAATAACCAGTTGTACCGGGGAAGCCGGGGTTATGCTTCAGAAATGGGGCATATTAAAGGTTTTGGTTTCTTAAGCTGCAAGTGCGGGGGGGAAGGGTGCCTGGAAGCTGAAGCATCGGGAGAGGCGATTGCTCGAAAGGCCGTGGCTAAGATGGAAAAGGAATGGGAAAACAAAGCTGTCCGCACCGCCGAGGTTTTTGAAAAAAGCCGTAAAGGCGACCCGATAGCCAGCGAAGTGGTGGAAGAATCCTTGGAAAAACTTGGCCTGGCGTTTGCCAACCTGGTTACCGTTTTGGACCCGCAGGCTATTGTAGTAGGCGGGGGAGTTTCCAACGAAAATTATCTTTTAGACAAGATAAAGTATTATATTCAAGAAATCTCATTTAATCCCGGGGCGGAAGATGTATTGGTAACCAGGGCGGAACTGGACCCGGAATCTGGAATATGGGGGATGTTTTATTTAATTAAAGAAAAAATATTGGAGGTATGAAGAGGTATAAAAAGGTAACTATACTAAATACAAATCAACAAATAGAAAATACGTGGGAATTAACCATTCATATGTTATAATACCGGGTGGTAATTATTAAAGTAGAGTAGTTATTATCTGGTGATATGTGAGGTGGACAGTTAAATGGATATTCCCTCCTGGCTTGAACCTGCAGCGGAATTTTACCGGTTAATATCACAGCAATACGCTTTTTGGGGGATAGCTGCAGTCATGTTTGCAGAAAGTGCAGGTGTGCCGTTTATTTCAAGCCTGGTAGTTTTAACCGCGGGCGGCATGATTGTTGGCGGTCAGATAAGCTTGTGGGGCGCAATTGTCGCTTCTACGCTAGGCATTGTAGTGGGCAGTTCTTTTAGCTATATGCTGGGTTTTCTGGGCCGCAGGGCAGGCAAAAAATTGACCGGCGTTTTTTTTAAAGACGTAATCATGAAAACGCCTTACCATGAAACCCGGGCTTATAAATATTTTAAAAAATACGGGTCTTTTTCCGTTTTTGCAGCTCAGCTGGTTGGCACTACCCGTACTTTTATTTCTTTCCCGGCCGGGGCTATGGAAATGAATTTATTCAGGTTTATTGCTTATACCACTTTAGGTGGGCTGATATTTAGCGTTTTTGCTATAGTGGGAAGCCTGGTTTTAAATACACTGCTGGGCCTGATTTTTGCCATTTTAAACGTGGTTTTAAACCTTCCCCCCTGGGTATGGGCACTGGCTGCCGTGTTCATCTTTTTTCTTTACTATCTATACCTGCGCTACGGGAAAAACTACATTTCACAGACCCTTATTTTTTTAAAAAGGAACCTTCAGGCAGTCAAAAAAGGTCTGGAAAAATATAAAAGAAAACTGTTTGGAATATATTAATTTTATTACATTGCATAAATGAGCGGGTAGTTATAGTTTATTTATAAAATTACACCGGAAAAGCCCCGGCCTTTAGAAAATTATAGCTGTGGAGGTGGAAACATGAAACTGATAGTTTTGGGCCGTTACGGTCCGTATCCTGCTGCAAACGGAACCTGTTCAGGTTACCTGCTGGAACACGAATCTTGCCCGGTTTTGCTGGAATGCGGCAACGGGGTATTGAGCCGTTTACAAAATTACTATTCTCCCTGGGAACTGGAAGCTGTAATGGTGTCTCACCTGCACGGTGACCACATATCGGATCTGCTAATAATGCGTTATGCTATGGATATAGCTCAAAACATGGGGAGAACGGAGAAAACACTTGAGGTTTACACTCCGGGTGAACCAGAAGAAGAATTGTCCCGCTTGCCTTTTAAAGAGGCCTACCGGTTGAAAAATATTTCGCCTGCATCCCGTATAGAAGTGGGCCCGTATATTTTTAGTTTTCTTCCGGTAAAGCATCCCCTGCCCACTTTTGCGGTAAAAGTTGAATGTGCGGGGAAAACACTGGTGTACTCGGGAGATACTGAATATGTGGAAGAGTTAATTAATTTTGCCGGGGGAGCAGATCTGTTTTTATGCGAGGCCAATTACCAGGATGAAGACATAAAAGCTTCCCGGGGGAATCACCTTTCTGCATCTCAGGCGGCGCAAATAGCAGCACAGGCCGGGGTTCAAAGGCTGGTATTAACCCATTTACCTGCTTTCAGGGATATTTCAAAGACCCTGGAAGAAGCGCAAAATATTTTCCCAGGGGCGGAACTGGCCCGGGAGGAGGCTGTTTATGAAATATAAGATTTAACTACTTGGGCTAATGATAACTTGACATAAGGTCCAGCTTCCCATAAGGTATCCCCCCCCATCTTAATCTTCCCCCCCGGTGGGGGGAAGAAAGAAGCCCGCGGCAGGGAAGTATAAATAACCCAAAGATTGTAGCTTTACCCCCCGGTGTAAAGCAGCACCCACATTGGTGTGAAACATTTTCCTCCCCCCTGGTGCTAACCCAGTTACACACTTGACACCGGAGGTAAGAATAATAGTACGGTAGGAGAAAGCTGGCAGGGGTGTGTCGGCGAAGGCGACATTAGAGGGAGTGGAAACCACAGTCAGCGAAGCCGACAGCCGAAG
>PWGO01000131.1 GCA_003554525.1 Syntrophomonadaceae bacterium
ACGCCAATATTTTAACTTTAGGTTCCCGTTCTGTTGGCGAGGGACTGGCAAGGGATATTGTGGATGCTTTTATTGATGCTTCTTTTAAAGGTGAACGCCACCAGCGCAGGGTGGGTAAAATTAAACTGATAGAAGAAAAATACTTAAAATAGAAGAAAAATACTCAAAGTAGTGCAGCTATTCCAGGCTTAATATTTATATTGCTGGCCCTTGCAGTTGAGGGCATCAACCGTGGCGGAGGCAAAAAATATGCCGGCCAGCCCCTGGTCAGCGGGGAATAAAGATTAAAGAAGGAAAAGAAAGGATGGAAAGCCTATGAGGCAGAATGTTTTTGTTGTAGAACACCCCCTGGTGCAGCACAAACTGGCCTACTTGAGGCAGAGGAAAACGGCCCCCAAAGAATTTCGCTCTTTGATGGAAGAAATTACTGTGCTGCTCTTGTATGAAGCTACCCGGACCTTACACCAGGTAGAAGTGGAGATTGAAACTCCCATGTGCCGCGGGAGCGGCAGAACTATTTCCGGGAAGAAAATTGCCTTTATTGGCATCTTGAGGGCGGGGCTGGGTATGCTCCCGGGCGCCATGCGGCTTGTTCCCGGTGCCAAAGTAGGGCACGTGGGTATTTACCGGGATTCTTTCAGCTTGCAGCCGGTGGAATATTACTGCAAGTTTCCCAGGGGGTTGGAACAGGCGGACTGTATAGTATTTGATCCCCTGCTGGCCACGGGGGGAACTGCCATTGAAGCAGTAAATATGCTGAAACAAAGCGCCCCTTCTTCAATAAAGCTGATATCCTTGATAGGGGCGCGGGAAGGCCTGAACGCTTTTGTCCACAGCCACCCGGAGGTAGAAGTGTACCTGGCTTCTGAAGATGCCCGGTTGGATGCAAACGGCTACATTCTCCCTGGCCTGGGAGATGCAGGAGACAGGCTGTTTGAAACTTATTGAGGCGGCAAAGAAGGTGATCTTATTTCTGAAATTTCTCGAAAAAGGCCCGGCTGGGATGAATACTTCCTGCAGATTGCAGGGGTAATAGCCAGGCGTTCTACATGCCTGAGGAGAATATACGGGGCCATACTGGTACAGGATAATATTATAATCAGCACCGGTTACAACGGCTCGGCCCGGGGTGAAGTGAACTGTATCGATGCCGGCAAATGCGTCAGGGAGGAATTAAATGTTCCCAAGGGGCAGAGGTACGAGCTTTGTGCCGGGGTGCACGCGGAGCAGAATGCAATTATTAATGGGAACCCGGAAAAGATGAAAAACGCTACTATTTACATAGCCGGAACCAATGTAGACGGTTCTTATGCTTCCGGTGAGCCCTGTTTAATATGCCGTCGTATGATAATAAACGCCATGATAAAAAGAATAGTCTACCTGGACGGGGAAGGTAGTATACGGGAAGAGTGCTTATAAAGCGGTAGCGGACCCCAGGCCGTCCCTGGCAAACATATCAGGGCTCAAGACTCTCGACTACCCGTTATCTCCCCTCATAAATACGGTATTTTCTCAATAGACATTACTGGTAAGGTAAATTAAAATATCCGGGTGCATTCCGATAAAATGCAACAGGGATCTTTGATAGACAAATCAGATTATTGAAAATAGGAGAATGTTAAAGAAAAAATACAAAAATGAAAAAAAATATAGTTTTGCAGGAGAATGATTAACGCTGTAGAAAACATAACACGGAAATGTAAAGGCAGGGATAACCCTAATTGGATTCAAAAGAATTTGCCGGTGTGATGAGGGCTTTTGCCCTGCTGGTGCAGCTTGGGCTTTCTATAGCTGTTCCCCTGGTGGCCCTGGTCTGGCTGGGTCAGTACCTGGGAGAGCTATTTGGAGCGGAAATTCTATTCCTGATAATCAGTATATTTTTGGGACTGGGTGCCGGGTTCACCCTGGTATACCGGCTTCTTTCCAGGGAGATAAAGTGAGGGATAATAAAGTGCAGGAACTTCATGCTTTTCAAAAAAGATTTGCCTTTTTAACTGTAAGCCTGGCCGCCCCGGCGGTTATCATGCTGCTGGTGGTGGGGTATTCTAATATAGCAGCAGGTCTTGCGCTGGGGGGCACTGTAGCCCTACTTAATTTTTGGTCGCACGGTAAAACCCTGTCCCAGGCATTTAACTATACCCAGTTTAAGGCCAAGGCGTATGTTTTTTTAAATTACCTGGTGAGGTACCTGTTGTATTTTCTTACCCTGGCTGCAACGTTGCAGCGCTCGGAGTTGCATTTCATGGGTGCAGTGGCGGGGTTGCTGCTGCCCAGGCTGGTTATTTTGATCTTTTATACTTTTAAGAGTAGCGAACTAAAAGCGGCTATTAAAAGTAACCAAGAGTAAAGGGGCTTGATTGCATGGAAGGAATCGGAATTGATACCATTAGTTTACCGCTGGTGGATTATGAAGTTACCAACACCATATTTAATATTTGGATAATAATGGCGTTTCTTGTAGTTATGGCCGTGGTGGTAAGGGTAAAGTTAACCCGGGTGCCCGGCAAGCTACAGCTAGTTGCGGAAATGGTAGTAGAAGGTTCACAGTGGCTGGTGGATAACACCATGGGCGAAGACAAGCGTGGTTTTGCGCCTTACACCATGACCCTGGCCCTGTTTCTGGTGTTTGCCAATTTAAGCGGACTGGTGGCTTTGCGCCAGCCCACGGCGGATCTCAACGTCACCTTTGCCCTGGCCCTTATAACTTTTTTCCTGGTGCATTACCACGGGCTAAAGGCCAAGGGAGGCCTGGGGTACCTGAAAAGTTATTTTGAGCCGCTGGCCTTTATGTTTCCCATCAACGTGGTTAGTGAGATAGCACTGCCGGTATCTTTAAGTTTCCGTCTTTTTGGTAACATGCTGGGCAGCGTTATTATAATGGCCCTGCTTTATTCTTTTGCGCCGGTAATTATTCCCCTTATTGGCCATGCTTACTTTGATATATTTGCCGGCCTGATTCAGACGTTTATATTTGTAATGCTTACGCTTACTTTTATTACCTTGAAGATGGAATAAGGGCCACATAATTATACAAAAAGGGTGATGGAACGTGGAACTAATATGGGAATTTTTACAGACATTTGAACTGGAATTGCTGATGGAATGGTTTGACCAGTTTGAACCCCGGGACCTGGTCCTGGCGGCTTCGGGTCTGGCAGCCGGCATAGCCATGATTGCAGGCATCGGCCCGGGTATAGGCATGGGTATGGCCGCGGGCATGGCTGCCAATGCGGCAGGCAGGGCTCCCCGGGAGATGAGGGGAGTAACCCTGGTCATGTTGATGGGCCAGGCCATGGCTGCTACCGCGGGGATATTTAGCCTGGTGATGGGCTTGCTTATTCTTTACAACAATCCCCTTACGGAAAAGGGGGACACGGTTTCCTGGGCTATCCTGGTTGCTTCTACTTTAGGAGCCGGCGTGGCTATTATAGGCGCTACCGGCCAGGGTATTGGCCAGGGTTACGCCGCCGGCAAAGGTGCGGAAGGGGTAGGGGCGCGCCCCAAGTGGCACCCCGTAATAGTTCGCACCATGCTGCTGGGACAGGCGGTAGCACAAACTACGGGAATATACGCCCTGATAATAGGTCTGTTATTGCTTTTTGCCAATCCTTTTATTTCTTAGGGTTGGGTAAATTAAACAATAAATTAAAGCAAAAAATAATTTGGTAAGGAGGAATACAGGTATGATCAGTGGAGAAGAGCTAATTAACGCTGCATCGGCATTAGGGGCGGGAGCTGCCATGATAGCCGGTATTGGTGCTGGTATCGGCCAGGGTTTTGCCGCCGGCAAAGGTGCGGAAGCAGTGGGACGTCAGCCGGAGGCACAGGGCGTGGTAATACGCACCATGCTGCTGGGTGCGGCGGTAGCGGAAACCACCGGTATATATGCTCTGGTTATCGCCTTGCTTCTTCTTTTCGCTAACCCGCTGACTTAGCGAAAAGCCGGGACAGGCGATCTCCCGGTAATAACATGGGGGAGGGATAGAATTGAACGGCGAAGAAATTGAAATGATTGGCATATCCTGGCAACAGCTGGCCATGATTATAGCTCACGTGGTAGTCCTTTTCCTGCTGCTCAGGTGGTTATTGTACACCCCGGTAAGCCAGCTTATAGAAAGCCGGACCCGGGAGATAGAAGAAGGGCTCCAGCTTGCGGAAGAAAACCGGCAGAGGCAGGAGCAGCTCAATACCGAATACGGGGAAAAGATACAGGAAGCCCGGGAAGAAGCCAGGAAAATAGTAGAAAAAGCGTACACCCAAAGGGACGAACTTCTCAAGGAGGCCCAGAAAGAAGCAAACCAGAAAAAAGAAGAGATGCTGGAAAAAGCCCGCCAGGAAATAGAAGCCGAAAAAGAGAGGGCTTTTAGTGAAATGCGCGAGGAAATAGCCAGCTTTTCCGTCGCCATAGCCGGCAGGATCCTGGAAAAGGAAATTGACGAGGCCTCCCACAAGAAGTTGATTGAACAATACCTGGATGAAGTAGGTAGAGCCTCATGATCCGGCTGGCGGTTGCGGAAAACTATGCCCGGGCCCTGTACCAGGTCAGCCGGGAAAGAAAGATAGAAGAAGAAGTTCTTTCCGGGCTGGAGTTTTTGGAAAAGCAGTTGCAGCAGGAAAGCAGAATTCGGGATATTTTGGTGCACCCCCTGGTGAAAAAGAAGGACAAAAAAGAAATAATAAAGGAGCTTTTTTCCTCCAGGGAAAAGACACCAGAAGAAGTAATTAACTTTCTTTTTTTAATGGTAGACAAAGAAAGAAGCGCGGAAATTGAAGAAACGGTAAAACAGTATCGAAGACAATTCCAGCAGAAAAGGGAAATTCAGGTGGTGGAGGTATACACCCCCCGGGAGCTGGAGGAAAAGCAAAAAGATAAGATAATAGAAAACATGCAGAATTATACGGGAAAAAAAGTAGTTCTGGAAGAAAAGAAAAACGATTCCATAAAGGGCGGGGTAATTCTAAAGGTAGGTTCTAAAATGCTGGACGGGAGTGTAGATACCCGCCTGAGAAAAATGAAAGAGTGGCTGGTACACACGGGTTAGGAAAGCGTTTCTCTGGCCGGAAAAAGTAAGGGAAAAAAGAGTGTGTAAGGTTTGAGGGAGAAGAGATACAGGCTAAGGGGGGTTTTTAAATGAGCATAAGGCCCGATGAAATCAGTGCAGTGATAAAAAAGCAAATTGAAAGCTACCAGGATAAAGTGGAAATGGTAGACACCGGCGTGGTCATATACGTCGGGGACGGAATTGCCCGCGTTTATGGTTTAGAAAGCTGTATGTCCATGGAATTGCTGGAGTTTCCCCACGAGGTTTACGGCCTGGCTCTCAATCTGGAGAGGGACAATGTGGGTGTGGTTATCATGGGGGATTACCAGAAGATCCAGGAAGGAGACCTGGTGAAAAGAACAGGCCGTATTGCCCAGGTCCCGGTAGGAGAAAACATGCTGGGGAGGGCAGTTAATTCCCTGGGGCAGCCAATAGACGGTAAAGGCCCCATTGACGCGGACAACTACCGTCCCGTGGAAGCCCTGGCCCCGGGGGTTACTCACCGGCAGCCGGTTAAAGAGCCGCTGCAGACGGGAATAAAGGCTATAGATTCCATGATACCCATAGGAAGGGGCCAGCGCGAGTTAATAATCGGGGACAGGAGTACCGGCAAAACTGCCATAGCTGTGGATACTATCCTGAATCAAAAAGATACTGATGTGCGGTGTATATACGTGGCCATAGGCCAAAAAAGGTCCACCGTAGCGGGAGTGGTGCAGACGCTTGAAGAGCAC
>PWGO01000161.1 GCA_003554525.1 Syntrophomonadaceae bacterium
AATCATATTTTCAAGGATGCTGCCAGAAGATACGGATGCTCTAAGCCAATTGACCTTAAAGGATTAAGACATACACACGCCACTTTACTATTGCTATCAGGCGTACATTTTACTATAGTAAGTGCAAGGTTAGGACATACTTCACATTCAACTACTTTAAATGTTTATTCGAAATGTTTATTCGCATTTTATCCCTTCGCTTGAAAGTGAAGCAGCGAATACTTTTGATAAACTATCTGATAAGGGAGAAGAAATGTTCACCCGTTCCCATGAAGAGGTATCTGAATTAATAGATTTGATTGCGGAGGATGATTAAATGTCCATTAAGTTCATTATTTACGCTGTTTATGATGCATTTTGCCACACACATGCCACACACAGGCTTGAAATTGAGTTTTAATACTGTTAAAATAAAAACTGTTGAATTCTGAAGAAGCCCATGAAATAAGGAATCAACAAAATGCGGGAGTAGGTCTAGTACTGGTGACTAGCCTGGACTTCAAATCCAGTGGGGGGTGCGGTCCATCCCCGGTGGGTTCGATTCCCATCTACTCCCGCCAAGGAAAATAGCGCGCGAGCAATAAACTTTATTGCTCGCGCGTTTCTGCTTTAGGGCCGGATAGGCCCGAAGTGTCACGAAAGCAAACTAACTTTTATATAACCCTACCTTGTTACAGCTTATCTTAAACTCATTAATTACTTGATTTAGGTATAAACTGGGATATTTCACCTGACAAGCTTTGTATGGGCATGGTTTGCAGCCATATTTTGCCGGGGCCAGTCAGGGTAGTGAGAAAGATTCCTTCTCCACCCATAAACATGTTTCTAAACCCTTTAATTCGCTCGACATTGAAGTCAACTCCTTCTTCAAAAGCGCCTACAGAGCCCGTTTCCACTTTAATTTTTTCTCCTGCACCCAGTTCTTTTTCGATACATTCCCCGTCGATTTCTATAAATGCGGTTCCTTCCCCGGAAAGCTTCTGCATGACAAATCCTTCTCCGCCGAAGAAGCCGGCACCGAGCTTTCTTTGTATATAGAGATCGTAGTTAACCGTGCTATGAGCGCACAAGAAGGACCGCTTTTGGCAGATTATCGTCCCCTGAGAAATGTCCATGGGGATTATATTACCTGGATAAGTATGGCCGAAGGCTACTACTGCATCATCTTCCAGGGCGGTAAAATTAACAATATACATATCTTCGCCGGATACACTCCGTTTGATGGCTCCAAAAACGCCCCCCTTCATTTTGGTGTCCATTTTGATTTTTTCATCCATCCACTGCATGGCCCCGGTTTGGGCAAATAAATTTTCTCCATTTTGAAGCTTTATTTCTACCATGGGCATAACTGAACCTAGAATGCGGTAATTCAAGTAAAAAACTTCCTTATATAATTTTGTTATTATGAACCTGATTCAATATTTATGTAACTGCTATTGTTTGTCAAGTATTAGTTGGTTATTTTGGAGCGGATTTTTAATTTACCTTCTGTTGATTTTGCCTGGGACAACAGCAGGCCGGGTGGAATCCCGGATTTTAGGTTATAGATAGTTAAAGTTAAATTAAGAGGGAAAAATCGTTGACACGTTTTGTGCTTACTGATACTATAAAAACAAGTTTACGTTAACGGTAGCTGAAAGAGGAGGGGGAATAAAAATCCCCTTGTAAATTTGAATGGAGGGTGGAAAATATGTTTGATCATCTTTTAACCAGGGAGCAGCTGGATTTCAGGGAGGAGGTAAGGGATTTTGTGGCCGGGGTGCCGCGGCAGATGATCTTTGATATGGATGAGGAAAAAATTCGCTTTCCCAAGGAGTTTTTGCAGGAAGCCGGGAAGCGCAACTTGATGGGATGCCGCTATCCCCGCAAATGGGGAGGAAGAGACCTGGACTGGGTAGCTACCACCATGACCATGGAAGAAGTGGGTACCCTGGGTTATATTTTTGCCTGTACCTTTGGAGTGGGAGCCGAGCTTGTCTGCGATGCTATTATCCAGCACGGCACGGATTACCAGAAAGAAAAATACGTGAAGCCTTTGCTGGCGGGAGAAAAGTTTGCCGCCGAATGCCTAACGGAGCCCCGGGGTGGCTCGGACTTTTTTGGTGCTTCCACCGTGGCCGAAGATAAAGGGGATCACTTTGTGCTTAAAGGCCAGAAACGTTTTATCGTGGGAGCGGAAGGAGCCGATTTTTTCCTGGCTTATGCCCGTACCAACAATGATTCCCAGGCGGATCCTCGCAATGCACTGACGTGTTTTATAGTGGACCGCACTGAAGATGTCAGGGTAGAATATATTTACGGGCTGATGGGTTGCCGTGGTGGAGGCACCGGCAGGCTGGTGTTTGACAATGTAAAAGTTCCCAAGGAAAACATTGTGGGTGAGTTACACGGGGCCTATCCCGTGTTTAATACCATGATGATACCGGAAAGGTTAGGCACTTCCGCAATGACTGTAGGCCCGGCACGCGCTTCCCTGGAGGTGGCCACCCGGTATACTAGCCGCCGCAAGCAGTTTGGACAGCCCATCAACCGCTTCCAGGGAGTTAGCTTCCAGGTAGCGGATGCGGTTAAGCTTATAGATGCCTGCAGGTCCCAGATATATACTACAAGTGCGGCTGTAGACAACGGGGTAGACGAAAAGCTTATAAGGCGCATGATCTGCCAGACCAAAAAATTTGTGACCGAGTCCTGCCAGGAAGCGGTTAGAAAGTGCATGCAGGTTATGGGTGGTATAGGCTACACCAGTGTGTATCCCATCGAGCGCCATTCCCGGGATCTGGGCCTGGCTTCCATCTGGGTGGGGACCAACGAGATCATGTCCGTAGTTACCGCCCACGAATGGTACCGGGAATACGAAAAGAAACGACGGAATTTAAAGCGGGATTACGAGTACGACGCCGCGGAAGCCGAAGCCGAAGAAGAGAAAATATACGAATAACCTTATCTGTTTGACTACCTGTAAGTTATGTCTACTATATTGTATTTTTTTCCAGAAAAATGTCATCAGTGCAGTATCGAGAAAAAAGGATGAAGCGTGATCAAAAAGGCCGGCGAATAAATAAACACTTTCTTCGCCGGTTTTATTTTGAATTAGAGGCCAAATATACCAAATAGCAGGATTCAGCCTTAAACACAAAAAGTATTGATTAAACAGGTGTTTTAAAATGAGATATCTAATAAATATTAATGTAATAAAATACCTTATTTGTTAAGCTTGCGTTTGAACCTGGAGCAAAATAGACTCCGGGAGTTAACTCAAGGGATTATTACAGAGTTAATGGAAGAAAGAGAAACGCGGCTTAAGGTTTAGGTAAAATAATACACAAAGTGGAATAGTGACTTGATCATGGAGGTAGCTAAAGTTATAATTAAACTTGAGAAGTCTGAACTGGTGACATTTTCAGAATATAAAAATTGAAGCCGGTTAAGGATGTATTTTTTTGTTTTTTCCCTTAACTTGACGGGTAAATGTATCTGGCACAACAACCGGGACGGCGAAATGAGATTTTACTGGAGGCGAAAAAACTCGCGTAAGGGGAGGTGATAGTGAAAAACATGAACCAGCAGCAATAGAAAAAAAGATATTGATTAAGTAATAGTTATTTTATTACTCTGGTCAATATCAATTAAGAAAAGAAACCAATACTGAATTAATTAGAGGAGGTAAATGGAAGGATGAAAATTTACAAGAGTAAAGTAAGGAAAAGCCTGATTTGGTTTGCTGCTTTTGCCCTGATGCTGGTTTTTGCAGGAGCTGTTTTTGCCCAGGATGACGGTGTTGAGCGCCTTTACGGGCAGGACCGTTATGAAACCGCCGCTGATATAGCGGAACACGTCTACGATGATGCAAGTGCGGTAATTATTGCCCGCGGGGATGATTACGCCGACGGGCTGGCCGGAAATGTGTTGGCGGGAGCGTTAGATATTCCTATTTTGTTGACGCAAACAGATAATTTGCCCGCAGTGACTTCTAATACTATAGAAAACCTGGGTGCAGAAGAAATATTTGTCCTGGGTGGTCCGGCTGCAGTGTCGAACGATGTATACAACCAGCTGCAGGGAATGGGTAATGCCACCAGGATAGCCGGGGAAGACCGCTATGAAACGGCGGCCCGGATAGCCGAAGAATCTGCCGGAGCAACAGCGCTTGCCGATTACGCTTTTATAGTAGAAGGGACTGCCCCGGCGGATGCCATGATAGCCGGTCCCGAAGCGGCTACCGCTAATGCTGCCATTTTACAGGTACAGGAAGGCAGTGTCCCTGCGGTTACCGAAGATGCGGTAAGAAACCTGGGGGTAAACAAGCTGTACGTAATTGAAGGTGCGGGTTCTATTAGTGGAACTGTAGTTAATGAGCTAAATGATCTGGTGGGTACCGTGGAAGAACTGTCCGGGACAGACAGGTATGCAGCCAGCGCTGCGGTAGCCGAGGAGTTTTTTGCAGCCCCGGATACCTTGATTTTTGCTGGCGGGCCTGACACTCGTCTTGCGGATGCCCTGGCTGGTGGATACCTGGGCGAGAAGTACAATGGCCCCATACTTCTTGTAGATGACAGCGTATCCCCGAGTGTAAGTAATTATGTTGAAGGGGTAGCCACCGAAAGCGCTTTTATACTTGGTGGAGACGTAGCCGTGAGCCAGAGCGTGGAAAATGAAATAGCTAACCTGATGGTTGATGTGCCGGCGGAAGATTATGAAATAAGCGTATCCGCCAACCCTGAAGAAGGCGGCGAAGTATCTGGCGGCGGAGTTTTTGCGGAAGGTGAAGAGATTACGGTAGAAGCCGACGCAGCCTCCGGCTGGGAGTTTGTAAACTGGACCGACGGGGTGCCAGGAGAGGAGCCTGAAGAACCTGAAGAGCCTGAAGAACCTGAAGAACCGGAACAACCCGAAGATGCGATGATAGATCCGCAAACGATGGAGTATTATTACAATCCAGATGACCCGGATTATGAGTTTACGGAGGTAAGTACTACTATACTTGCGGACAAAGAAGTAGAAGAGTTGTATTTGTACAGTGATGATTACGGGGTATGGTTGGAGCTGATAGATCCCTGTACGGTTGCGGGTATAGCCGGTGTAGAAGAAGGAGATGTGTTTGTAGAGGACGGTGAGTTGATTATAGGAATAGGTGCGCTGGAAGCTTTAAGGGATGCGGATGCTTTGGATGATGCTTTAGAAGCCGGGGCGCCGATTCCGCCGGAAATACAGTTTGAAGGGCAGCCTGCGCCAGAAGACAAAGCGTGCCAGGGCGACGGTGAAAGAGTAGTATGGGAAGTATTCGTGGTAGATGAAATTAGTGATAACGGTAACGGTAATGGTAATGACAATGGCAATAACGACAACGGTGATAACGGGGAGGCCGAAGTGGTAAGTGAACAGGCCGTATATACTTTTGTAGTGGAAGAAGACCGTGACCTGGTAGCTAACTTTGAAGAAGCCGAAGGTGATTATGAAATTTCTGTAGCGGCAGAACCGGAAGAAGGCGGAAGTGTAACCGGTGGCGGCCTGTTTGATGAAGGCGAAGAGGTTACTGTAGAAGCTGAAGCTGCTGAAGACTGGAATTTTGTCCAGTGGGCTGAAGATGGAGAGGAAGTTTCTACTGATGCAGCGTATACATTTGATGCTGAAGAAGACCGGTCATTGGTGGCCGAATTTGAAGCAGAGGAAGAAGAGCCGCCTGAAGATGCGATGATAGATCCGCAAACGATGGAGTATTATTACAATCCAGATGACCCGGATT
>PWGO01000056.1 GCA_003554525.1 Syntrophomonadaceae bacterium
GAAGTATAAAATAACCCAAAGATTGTAGATTTACCCCCCGGTGTCAGGGAAGTATAAAATAACCCAAAGATTGTAGATTTACCCCCCCCGGTGTCAAAGTAGCGTAAACCCGAGTATTTACCCTCTCGGCCTGAGTAGTTGCCTCCTCAAAATACAAAACAGCTTCTTAAGGGTTCATCTCGTATACGTCTTTCAAAGCCAAAACATGGTTGTTCCATATCCTGCTGTACCTTTCATTATCCACTACAGGTTTCTTGATCATCCTGGTGAAATATTCCATTTGTTGTTCGGTGGCACTTGCCTTGCAGTAGAGTTTTAAAGCAAACTCGGCAAAATCCCGTACCATAAAGTCAAATATCTGATCCACCAGCTCTTCTTCCACCTGGTAAATTTCTGCGTTTTCCAGCACAAGCTGGCCGTAAACCACCAGGGTGAACAGCTCTCCCAACTGCATGACAAAATCGGTATCTTTCTGCTGTTCTTCACTGGGAGGAGCGGCGGCCAGAAATTCCTTATAGGCTGCAACTTGCTCCTTGAAAACTTCCAGGTTGGGGGTATTCCATTTTCCGTATACCTGCTTGTAGTCATGGAAAGTTACCTTGCCCAAACCTTTAGCCGGTCCCTGATTGAACAGGTAAGCATCGTGTTCCTGCCCGGTCTGCGGTGACACCTCCGGGTATTCCTGAGGATTAAAGAAGTAATTAAAAATAAACTTGCTTATCAGGGCCAGGTTAACGTGTACTGTGCCTTCCAGCTTGGGTAAGGCCTTGATATCACGGGCTGCCATCTCAAAGTAAGTGTCTTTTTCAAACCCTTTGGCAGCAATTACATCCCACAACAGCTCAATTACCTGCTCTCCCTGGGTAGTGACTTTCATCTTTACCGTGGGATTGTAAAGCAGGTAGCGCCTGTCATCCGGGGAAGCAGTGCGCTGGTAATCGGAAGCTCTTAAAGCAAACAGCTTCATGGCTACCAGGCGACAATAGGCATCGGTCATCATCTGGTTTACATGCGGAAAATCAGTTACTTTTATTCCGTAAAGTACGCGATTGGCAGCATGGTTAAGCGCTTCGTAAAAAGCATGGGTGCATATTCCAATAGAAGCCCATCCCAGGTTGTATTTACCTACGTTCACCGTATTTAAGGCAGAGTCCCATGCTTCCTGGCCTTTGCTGAGTATATCATCTTCGGTTACCTTGTAATCCCGCAAGGCAAAGTCGGCCACGTAAGACTGGGAATTAACCACGTTGTCTATAAGTTCGTATTTGTGGTCTTTGTAGTTGGCTATAAAAAATACGTAATCCCTGGTATCGGCCATTTTGCCAAAAGTAGAAACCATTTCCGCCACGTTGCCGTTGCCGATGTAGTATTTTTCACCGTTGGCAAGGTAAGTGCCTTCTCCCTGGGGGGCCAAAGTCATTTCTGTAGAATAAATATCTGCGCCGTGATCCCTTTCTGAAAGCCCAAAAGCAAAAACATTTCCTTCTTTAAGTAAATTTGCAGCGCGCTGTTTGGCTTTCTCGTTGTCGCTCATCCATATGGGTCCCAACCCCAGTATACTTACCTGCCAGGTGTACCAGTAGTGCAGGCCGTAAAACGCCAGGATTTCGTTAAAAGTGCAGTTCCTGAAAGTGTCCCAGCGGCAGTTTTCTTCTCCGTACTGAGGGGGAGTTAGCATCTGGTAAAATATCTCGTTCTCTTTTACAAATTCCAGAAGATCGGAATACCAGACGCGGTTGCGGTCGTCTTCTTTTAACTTAACTTTCCCCTTGTCCTCAAAAAACTGGATAGTTTTCTTCATGAGCTCCCTGGTTTTCTCATCCAGGTGCTCCCCCTTAAATTCCTTGGGATTTAAAAGAAGCAAATTTTTCACCTCCGTAAAAGTTAAATTCTAAGCGTAACTGCTTAGGCCACGATTTTTTACTGTCTGCCAGTTGTATCGCCTGCCTGAGCAGTTCACCACTAGCACCGGTATTAATACACCAGTATTAATATCAGTAAACTAATTCGACAATCAATTTTAAACTCCTTTTTTAAAACTATTTTGAAATAATATAAACAGCAACAACAGTATACAAAATATTGGTTTAATAATTTGATTACCATTTAATTTAAAGAAAAAGAAGGAGAGGGAAAGAATACTATCGAATAGAATTATTCATTGAAAGCATATTTATTTATAAACCCAAAGGGGGTAAACAATGGGGTTTGTTTTACACAAAGAACTTGACCTGGAAGATCCGGTATTGGTATGCAGCTGGTCCGGCATAGGCAATATTGGCCTGGTTGCCGTAGACAACCTGCAATACCAGGTTTCGGCCCAAGAAATCGGCCTGATCAACCCGTGGCATTTTTTCGATCCTCGAAATGCCGTAGTTAAAAACGGCTTTATTGAATCGCTGGAATTTCCCAAAAGCAAGTTTTACTATCAGAACTTGACCAACAAGGATTCGGTTTTTTTTGTGGGTGAAGAACAGCCCGGGCAGATGGGAAAAATGCACGGCGGCGGGGAAAAAGCATACCATATGGCCGGCCTGGTGCTAGAAGCTGCAGAAAAATTAGGTATAAAGAAGATTTATACTTCTGGCGCCTGCGTGGCCGCTGTACACCACCAGGTTAAGCCCAGGGTAGTGGCTGTAGCAAGTTCGGAAAAATTGCTGCAGGAAGTTAAAATGATACCTAACGTGTACTCCATGGGGGAAACCAGCGAAGAAGGAGGAGAAGGAGTTATCACCGGGTTAAACGGCCTTTTGCTGGCCATGGCTCAAAAAAGGGGACTGGAAACAGCCTGTCTTATGGGGGAAATACCCGACTGGCTGTCCCGCGCCCCGTTTCCTTACCCCCGGGCTTCCCAGTCTGTCATGGAAGCTTTTGCTCACGTTCTGGGAATCGATCTGGATTTCACCTTTTTCGAGAAAAAAACAGAAGATATTGACAAGGTAATAGAAAAGCTGTACCACAAGTTCCCGGAAAAAGTAAAAGAGCAGTACGACGAAAGAAAAACGGAGCTGCAACCCGGGCCTATAACCCATGAAGAAGCGGAATGGATGAAGGCTCACCTGGATGATTTTTTAAAAAACCTTCCCAAAAGTGAGGGGGAAGACGATAATGACGACGATCAAAAACCCACTTAAAGTTTATCAAAAACCTGCCCTGTTTCACCCTGTCCTGCTGGTAGGGTGGCAGACCCAGGATGTGGGAAACGTAGGTACCGGAATAATGAATTACCTCCAGGAAGCGTGCCAGGCAAAAGAAGTAGCGGAAGTGGATCCCCTGGGGTTTTTTGCATTTGAAGGAGCCATCTTTAAAAACAACCTTATACAAATACCGGAAAGCAAATTTTATGAATGTGCCGAAAACAACCTGCTGCTTCTTGGCAGCGACGAGCCCATGTACGAAAAATACAATTTTATAAACACCACGCTTAATTATTGCAGGGATGAATACATGGTTAGCAGGTTGTTTACATTTAACGGTCATCCCTCGCCTGTAACCCACCATGGCAGCCGAAGCATATTTTTAGTATTTAACCAGTTAAAACTGGGGGAAGAATTCCCAGAAAACGAGCAAGTGGAACACGTTTCCTGGGATGGACCTCCCGCCATGAGCACCTACCTGCTCTGGGTAGCGCAAAAAAAAGGTATCAGCGGCATTACTCTCTGGGTAGAGGTGCCTTTTTACCTGTCTTCCATAGAAGACCCGGCTGCCATAAAAAGCATTTTCTCTTTTTTAAATGCCCACCTGGACCTGCGCATAGACCTGAGCCGGCTAAACCAAAAAATTGAAAGGCAGAACCGGCTTCTCCAGGAGCTGTGTGATACCAACCCCGAAGTAGCCGAAAAAATGCAAAAACTGGACCAGGAAGAAGAGCTGGAAGAAAACGAGCAGGTTTTTCTCAGTAAAACCGTGTACGAATACCTGCAAAGCCGGAAACAGTAAACCCGTATACAGTAGCGATATAAAAGTTCTGCTGCAACGGAAAGGAAAAGCCCGGTTATTTTAGCCCGGTTATTTTAACACTCACTAAAACCGCACGATTCGCATTTGGCACAGCCTTCCGCACGCACCAGCGTACCGGAACCGCATTCCGGGCAAAGGTCTCTTTTTTCCTTTTCCAGGTTCCCGTTTTGCTGGGAATAAGAAAGTTCTTTCAGGGCTTTACCAATAGCATCAGGCACACTTAACACCCGGTTGGGGCCAAAACCTACCGACCTTCCACCACCGATTCCCTCCAGCTGTCTGATGATTTCTTCCACGTTTATGCCACAACGCAGGCCCAGGGAAATAAGGCGAGCCACAGCTTCGGTAAAAGCAACCGCATCGCTTCCCGCTTTTCCGATCTGCGCAAAAAGCTCAAACGGTTGGTCTTCCAGGCGGTTCAAGGTAACAAAAAGGTTGCCCAGGGGAGTTTCCTTACGAATAGTCTTGCCGGAAAGTGCATAGGGCCTTTTTGTAGGCTTTAAATCCTCGGGAAGAGAACTCTCTTCTCCATTTTCAATCTCTTTTACCCCTGTATTTAAAACCTGCACCGACTTGGATCCGTCACGGTAAACAGTTATCCCTTTGCAACCCATCCGCCAGGCCATCAAGTAAGCTTCCTTTACTTCTTCTATACTTGCCTCCCTGGGCAGGTTAATGGTCTTGCTTACCGCGTTATCTGTATACTCCTGGAAAACCGCCTGGTGCCTGATATGCCACCTGTAATCAATCTCCAGTGCCGTTTTAAACAGACGCTGTACTTCCTCGGGAACATCGGGATCACCCTGAAGGGTTCCGTTTTTGGCAATCCGCTCGATAAGCCCATGGTGATAAAAACCTTTTTCCCGGGCCATTTCCATAAACAGGGGGTTTACTTCCGGCATATCCACCCCGTCAAGTACGTTCGTCCTCATAAAAGCAATGCTGAAGTAGGGTTCAATACCGCTACTGGCCCCGGCTACTATTGATATGGTTCCCGTAGGAGCAATGGTGGTGCATGTGGCATTGCGGACCCGTTCTTCTTCTTTTTCCGAATCATAGATGCTGCCAGCAAAATTTGGGAAAACACCCCGCTCCCTGGCCAGCACTGACGATTTTTCCCGGGCTTCCCGGTTAATAAACTGCATTATTTTTTCACCCATCTGCAGGGCTTCTTCGGAATCATAGGGAATACCCAGCTTTACCAGCATATCGTGCCAGCCCATTACCCCAATGCCAATTTTCCGGTTGCCGTTTTTGTGCATCTCTTCAATCTGGGGTATAACATAGCGGGTAGCGTCAATTACATTGTCTTCAAAGTGAACCGAGGTATGGACTACTTCTTTCAAGCGGTCCCAATCAACCTCTCCGTTTTCTACAAAGACCCCCAGGTTAATGGAGCCCAGGCAGCAAGCCTCGTAAGGCAGCAGGGGCTGCTCACCACAGTTATGCGCTACCATACCCTGGGCCACTAGCGAGTGGTTGCCCGGCACGTTTATATCGTATACCTGAACCTCTTCACCGGTATATTCTACCGAGGACACCTTCACGGTAAACCTTGTTTTTTTACCAGGGGACCTGGTTGTTATTGCAGCAAGTTTTTCCTGTTTTTCTTTTACCAGCAGCGGGTTTATTTTTTCTCTAAAAATTGTCAAACTATCCTCGTCTACAAATAACTCAAAAAGCTCCCCTTTAAAATATTCCTCGTTTTCTCCGCTGGAATTTGTAAAATTAAAACCACCGGTGTCCTTTTTGGTTCGTTCGTGTATATGGCTCACAATACCAAGATTAAGCAAAAGGAGCTGAACTTCCTTTAGCAGTTCTTTTGAAGAAGAGCTTAAACTTATATCCCGGTGGGCTTCCCCTGACCGGTGGGCTTCACCTGAATAATTGCCGTTATAATTAACAGTGCCGTAAGAGCTAAACAAACCTTTCAAGTAAGCACAAACTGTTCTTTCCGAAGCAGTAAAAATACCTTCAGGAACCTTCTCTTGGCCACCTTTTTGTGGTTTTAAGCCAAATTCTTTTAATTTTTCTACCAGTTCTTTTTTCTTTAACAGCAAATGAAAAGTGCCGTTTTCCCGGCGCTGCGGTTTTTTATATTCCCCCCCGTGCCTTTCTACTATGCTCCTGAAATTACGCATAATATTTTCTTCTTTTTCATCAAAAACCATGCCTACTGTATCTCCACCCGAAGAAAGCCACCCGTTCCCCGAAATCCATCCCAGGAGCAATCCCAGCTCTTCACCCAGATTATCTTTATCGGGCCATATTCCCGGCCCTGACTGAATTAACACCCGGTCCTCATTATTTAAGTCTTTTGCTTCCTTCCATCCATCAACAGTAAGAAGGCGATGCCCGGGTGTTACTTTTAATTCCTGGCCGTTTTTCAGGTTTACTTTGACTACTTTTTTAATGCCTGTAGGAAACACCCTGGCTTCTTGATAAGAAACACCGTTTATACCGTTTATACCGTTTATTAAGCAATCTATCCCCTTATCAGGCATCCTTTCTCCGTTCACCCTTTTATCAACAGTAACTCTAAAATTGTCATCCCCGACGCGGGAATACAAATCTTCAACACTTTCCAGACCCCGCTCCGTAGATACAAGGGTGTCCGGGTGGAAGCAGGGATTGGTGGCCTCGAAATCTCCTATCTGGGGGGTGGGGTTGTCCCGGTTCATCCGGTCTATAAAAATTAAACCAGGGTCTCCGCCAGCCCAGGCACGTTCCACTACAAGATTAAATATTTGTGATGCGTCTTGTCTTTTCACTTCCCTGGCAGCCGGATCCCAGAAAGGTTTCCTGTTGCGGGGATTTATCAGTTCATAAGCCGGGTCACTGTCTTCCCCGCTGGCCTTATTCATAAAAGAATCGCTAACAGAAACGGAGATATTAAAGTTGGCAACTTCGCCTTCTTCGTCTTTAGAGGTAATAAATTCTAGCAGGTCGGGATGATCGTAGCGCATTACGCCCATATTGGCTCCACGGCGCGTACCCCCCTGTTTTATGCCTTCCGTAGCCGCATCGAAAATTTTTAGAAACGGCACCGGCCCGCTTGCTATGCCGTTAGTTGACTTTACCATATCTCCGGAAGGTCGAAGGCGATCAAAAGAAAAGCCGGTCCCACCCCCGGTTTTCTGCACCAGCGCCATATGTTTTAATGATTCAAAAATATCCTCAATTCCATCCTCTACAGGCAAAACAAAACAGGCCGAAAGTTGCTGAAGTTCGCGGCCCGCGTTCATAAGCGTTGGTGAGTTGGGCATGAATTCAAGCCTGTCCATAATATGATAAAACGATTCTTCCACCGCCCCGGCTTCTTCTTCGGACTTACCGTAATGGGTGATTTCCACGCTGGCAATATTGGCGGCTACCCTGCGTAACATCTCTTCCGGAGTTTCCACCACCCTGCCCTCGCTGTCTTTTTTTAAATAGCGCTTTTCCAGGGTGACCCGGGCGTTTTCACTTAACTGCATGACAAAACCCTCCCTGAAACAACTATGGTTTAATAGTAAAATCGTCAAACTGTAATCCCCGGTCCAGCTCTTCGCTTTCCACATTGTCTACCCTGCCTACGGGAGCATTCTCTATCACGGATATTAATTCCCTTATCTTTTGGCCTTCTGCCCGGGCTACACACTCAACCCTTCCGTCGGCCAGATTTCTTACATATCCTTTAACACCAAACTGCCTGGCCTTGCGTTGTACATACTGGCGCATACCTACTCCTTGCACCACACCGGAAATATAAAGGCGGACTATATTTTCTTCAGGCATTATGCTAACCTCCTTTACCTGCTCCCCTTAAAAATAATTAACCCCGTTTTTCTTCAAGCACTTGCTTAAAGACATTCTTATGAACTTCCAGGTCCTTTTGGCTGTACAGAACAAACCGGATGGTTTCCACCTGTTTTAAATCCGGGAGCATGTCTATCACTGTTTTATAAGCAATTTCCGAGGCTTCCTCCAGCGGATACCCAAAAGCGCCTGTAGAAAGAGAAGGGAAAGCAATGGAGTCTATGCCGTATTCTTCTGCAAGTTTAAGTGCATTGCGGTAACAAGAGGCCAGCAACTCTTCTCCGGGTTTGTCTTTACCGTAAACCGGCCCCAGGCAATGTATTACGTACCGGTTGGGAAGGCTGTGCCCCCCTGTAATTACCGCCTGGCCCGGTTTAATTGGAGCCAGGGGGCGGCATTCTTCTTCCAGGCCCGGGCCGGCTGCACGGTGTAGTGCACCTGCCACTCCTCCACCGGTACGCAGCTGGGCGTTGGCTGCGTTTACCACGGCAGTTATGTCGTGTTGGGCTGAAATATCACCTTTAATACATTCCAGGGTGAGGCCAGAAATTACTTCTTTCATTTATATCTACCTCCCGTATCAATATATGATATATATAGCCCTTTCCTCTTGATGGGCTGATTAGCGCTACAGCGAAACCTCTGGACAAAACAATTTTTACCCACACCTGCGCCGGCAGGGTTAGTTACTATTCTGCCATTTCCATTGCAGTGTGCCGGCATAGACTGGTATACCAATCAGCAATAGAAAAGCGTAGCCATGGTAACGGCACTTTATTCCTTTTAAGTAAAGAAATATACACTCAAGCGGTACCGTTTCCATGGCCTGCATTTGGCTGTTACCTTTATAGCCAGGGGTTTGTTATATGACTTTAACTTTACCGGCCTTAAGCCGGCTACGGCTACTCTTCAGCGCTTTCTTCAGCACCGCTTTCGCCGGTAATACCGGTGCTAATAGCCTCGTTCACCTGTTTCATCATATTATTAAACTCTTCCTGGGCTTTCATGTAATTTCTAACCGTAAGATTGGCCATCATCTGCTCCCGCAGCTGGTTAAATTGATTGTTCTGATCCTCGCTGGGCTCAACACCGGCTTTCTGAGAAAACTCGATACTGTTCTGCGCCTCCTGTACATTTTGAATAATCTGCTGAGCTTCTGAATCCTCTTTTAAACTCTCGCTGCATCTTTCCAACTCCTGGTATTCCTGGGTTTCCCTTATCTGGTTTCCCAGTTCTTTTGCTTTCTCAAACAATGACACTATTTATGCCCTCCTGTTCGGTAAAAAAATTTCACGCCCGAAAGTATTTCAGGCGTCCTACTGTATATATTTCTAACTAACCAGGCTGACTCCTTCATAAATAAAAAATTTAAATTACCAAAAATATGAACACCGGTAGTTACATTAATTTTAATAATTAATAAGTGATTTCATCTACTTCTTTTTCTTCCTCCGCGGTTTTGATTACTACAAATATATTGTTGGGAACACAGGTAATGCTTTCCCCCTTCCTGGAGATCCACCCGGTATGAGAACAAATGCCCCGCGGACAGAGATCAGGCTCCATGGGAAGCATCCGGACTCTTCCTTTTTTAACCTCCAGTTCCGCCTCGTGTTCATTGCCGGAGTCAAAAGGAATACGGTATACTTCTTCTTGCCCAGGGTTTAAAGATATTTCTTTAACCAGTTCGTGGTCTACATGAACTTCTACATACTTTGGGCCTTCACCGGTCCCGTAATGATAATTAAACATAAACCCCCCGGCACCCAAAAAAACAAACAGAACAATAACTATTATATCTCCCCATTTAAGGGGGTAACGGGATATCATTATCTTTGCCCCTTTGGATATGGTAACTTCTCGGGCAATAACCTGGCCAACTTTATACTTCCGGCCTCTTCTCAGTTGGATCACCGGCCCGAGCAGTTATTTTTTTGGACTCTCCTGCTAAATGATTATAACATAAAACCACCCCCGCCGTTAACTACCACACAGGCAGGTATCACTGCGCCAAACTATCAATAAACTCGGGGAGAAACAGGGCAATTTCGGGAAAAATAATTAACAGGGCTATACATATAACTATAGCCAGGAGATAACTCCATACCCCGCTGAATATTTCCATGACGTCTATGTCCCGGATTACACCGGCCACTACATACACGTTGGCACCCACCGGCGGAGTAATAACCCCCATTCCCAGCGCCAAAACTACTATAACCCCAAACCAAACCAGGTCAAAACCCAGTTCACTAACCACGGGGGCAAAAATAGGGGTAGTCATTAAAATAAGGGCCAGGGCATCAATAAAAAAGCCCAAAATCAGGTATACCACCAGGATGGCGGCTAAAATCAACACCGGGTGAAGCGGAGCTTCAGCAGCCAGCCCGGCAATAGCTGCCGGGAGGGTGGAAATGCTAAGAAAATTGCCGTAAACTTCAGCAGACGCGGTTAAAAACAGGATCATCGCCGAAAGCCGCACCGCATCATCCAGGGAGCTAGCAAACGCCTTCCAGGAAAGAGTTCTTCTTAACAGGGCCACTACCAACGTGGCACAGGCCCCTACGGCACCTGCCTCGGTAGGAGAAATATAATCAAAAAACAAAAGCCCCATAACAATAATAAATATAAAAATTACTTCCATTCCCCCGGAAAAAAAAGAAGTTACCTTCTCCATAAACGGCACCTGCTGACTGGAAGGGGCAATAGAAGGATCGCGTAAAATTTTTAAATAAGCCACCACCATAAACAGTACCATCAATACCACACCGGGAACAACCCCGGCCATAAAGAGTTGTCGTATAGATTCCCCCGTAGAAACCCCGTAAAGTATAAAAATTACGCTGGGGGGTATCATAACCCCAAGTATAGCCGCTGCTGCAATTGTAGCCGTAGAAAAAGAACGCCGGTAACCATAGCGGTTCATTTCCGGTAGAGCTACCGCGCTCATGGTTGCAGCCGTAGCCGTGGTAGAACCACATATAGCACCAAAAGCAGTGCAGGCTCCTATAGTAGCCATGGAAAGCCCGCCGCGCAAGCCGCCCGTAAACTTGTTTGCGGCATCGTAAATTTTGGCGCTAATTCCGGAGTGATAGGCAATAAATCCCATCCATACAAATAAAGGAATAACAATAAGATTGTAATCAGAAAAACTGCCGTATACGGTACGGGTAGCTACATTAAAAGCACGCCCCACATCATCTATATAAATCATACCGGTTATACCCACCACCAGCATGACAAATGCAACCGGCATGCGCAGAAACAGCAAAACAAATAGTACCACTATAGAAACAATAGCTACATATTCATCAGGCATTGTTTTCACTTCCTTTTTAAACTTATACCGCCGCCGCTTATTAATACCGTAAAGGCTTTAACCAGATCCCGTAGCAAAACCAGTAATAAAACTATAAAACCCGTTGCCAAAATAAAAACAAAAGGCCACTCCAGTATTTCCAGGTGGCCGGTAGCACGCCCCCTGTCTTTGAGCCTTAAGGCAAACATCCCTAGCTGCCATACAAACATGGAAGTTATAACTACAGTAAAAATAGTAATAAACACATCTACCAGGGCCTGCATCTTTAAAGAAAAGCGATTTACCAGCACTCCAACAGCTATGTGCCCTTTTTTTAGCTGGCAGTAAGCCTGGGACAGGCCCAAAATAATAACCCCCAACAGCCCCACCATTTCTACTCTACCGGGAATTCGAATCCCTAAAAATTCCCTGGTAACAATATCCCCGACAATTAATACCATTGCGGTAAACAAGGCCAGGCTGGAAAACCTGGATAATACCCAGGAGAGCTTAACTATTATCCAGCCAAGTAAATGAAAAATAAAAAGGCCTCCGCCGCCGGTTTTTTTTAAAATATCGTTTATTTCTTTTTTTTCTTTTTCCAGGAAACGCATTTCCGGTGCCTCCTCCACCCTTTAACGGTAAATACCCCCCCGGGCATGTTAATAAAATAAAAAACAAAGAAAGACGTGGAAAACCGCGCAATTGACAATGCAAACATTTAATCCTGTGCCAGGGGAACGGGTCTATTCATCCCATTACAACCCCGAGTCACTTTGGGAAGCTATCGAACACCGTCCCCCCAAGCACAGCGCATCTCTTATCTTACCTTATACACTCCCTGATTCTGAATACCACAGCCCGTAGCAGTTATTTTTAATTAATAACCACAACTTCCGCAAATACTAGAACTCGCGATCGCCGTATTCCTCGGAATACTTTTCATCCAGATCTATTACCAGTTCCAATATCTCTTCTGCGGGCAGACCTGCTTCTTCTTTTTCCTCCACCCAGTTTTGCTGCACCGGCTTTATTCTTTCCAGCCACCTTTCTTCCTCTTCTTCGTCCAGTTCTATTATTTCATGGCCTTCTTCTTCTACGGCATTCTCTTGCCCTTTGCGGGTATGCTCCGCCCTGAGCACCCCGTATTCGTATGTGTATTCGTCGTTTACTTCACTTAAAATCTCCTGCACTTCCGGCGGGAGTTCATTCCAGGTATCCTGGTTCATAATCTTCATAAAAGTAATATTGTACAGGTAAGGCGTCTTGGTAATATAGCTGGTGACTTCTTTTAAATTAAAGCCGTCAAGCACATCGGTAGGGGAGAGAATTCCCTGCACTATACCCTGCTCCAGGTTAGTATAAGCTGCACTCATGGGGTCAGTTACCGGTTCGGCTCCCAGTGCATCCATTACCGGGACAGATCCACCGGCTACCCTTATATCCATACCTTCCAGGTCTTCCAGGGAAATCACCGGGTCTTTGGTGATAATATCGCCCGGGCCAGTGGCCCAAAAATGCATTACCTCCACTTCTTCGTATTCTTCCTGGAGCGGCTCATAAGTTTCATAAGCCTCCTGAATAACCATTGAAGATACCAGGGCGTTGTCGTTATTAAAGCCCGGAAGTTCAAAAGCTTCAGTTACCGGGAATTCCCCCGGGGTATAAGAAGGGCAGGTAGTTCCTATATCCGCCGTTCCTTCGGCAACCGCATCATAAATATCACCTGCACCGGCAATCTCTTCCCCAGGAAACCAGTCAATATCAATTTCATATTCGGTTTCTTCCGCTACACGGTCTTTTACCTCCTGGGCCCATTCCCGGTGGCCGTCTACCTGGAAATCATGGTCGGGCCAGAAAGTAGCAAACCGCAGATTGATAGTATCATCCTCCACATCACAGCCCACAACAGCCAGCACAGCTGCTACCAGCAATGCCGCCGTTACCAGGCAAGCAAACCCTCTCTTTCTCACTTGAAATACCTCCTCTGCATTTGTAGGATAATTTCTCACCAGGTGATCCACTTTTATCTAACCAATACGCTGTTTTATCTATCCCCCCTCTTTTTAAAAAATTCCATACCAATAAACATATTTGATACTAAAAGCTAATATCCTTCTTTTAATCCGCTCCTTTAATCCGCTCCCCGGTTATTTTTAAAATTCACTGCCCTTTGGGCATATGCGGCTAAAAAACAGGGGGTTTTTAAAAATAACTTAAAAAAGGCAAAACAAAAAGGAAGGAAGACACTTTTTTATATGGAATTAAAATAGAGTATGCCAAAAGGGAGGATTACTTTACATAATATTGCCGCAGCAGATCCCGTTTCCTGCTATAACAGCAATTTCGGATTCTTGCTTCGGCTTATTGCCAGGTAATAAACTAACCTTCAACAAGGAGGGTGTTAACTTTGTGGAATCCAAAACGTGAAACCATGAAAAGAGAAGAACTGGAAAAAATGCAATTTCTGCGGCTAAAGCAGACCCTGGAATCGGTTTACCAGCTGGTTCCTCATTATCGTAAAAAGTTTCAGGAAAAAGGGGTAGAACCGGGGGATATTCGCTCCCTGGAAGATATTGCTTCCCTTCCTTTCACCATCAAAGACGACCTCAGAGATAACTATCCCTACGGGCTCTTTGCTACTCCCATGGACGAAGTGGTTCGCATTCACTCTTCTTCCGGCACTACGGGGATACCAACGGTAGTAGGGTATACCCGCGGCGACCTGGAGGTATGGTCAGAAATCATGGCCCGTACCCTTGCCGCTGCAGGGGGAAACCACGAATCGGTAATACACATTGCCTACGGGTACGGGCTGTTCACCGGCGGACTGGGAGTGCATTATGGTGCCGAAAAAATCGGGGGCACCGTAGTCCCCATTTCCGGCGGACACAGCAAACGGCAGATACGCATGATGAAAGATTTGGGGACCACCCTTCTGGCCTGCACTCCCTCTTATGCCCTTCAACTGGCGGAAACCATAGAAGAAATGGGAGTTGATCACCGTGACCTGCAGTTAAAATCCGGGGTCTTTGGTGCAGAGCCCTGGTCGGAGAACATGCGCCGGGTGCTGGAGGAAAAACTTCCTATAGACGCGCTGGACATCTACGGCTTAAGCGAAATAATCGGCCCGGGAGTTTCCTACGAGTGCATGGCCAAAGACGGGCTGCATATAAACGAAGACCACTTCCTGCCAGAGCTTATCGATCCCCAAACGGGAGAAGTGCTGCCTGACGGCTCCACGGGAGAGCTGGTTATAACCACCCTGAGTAAAGAAACCCTGCCGGTAATACGCTACCGCACCAGGGACATCACCACCTTAAAGCGGGAAAAATGCAGCTGCGGCAGAACACACGTACGCATGGACAAAGTAAGTGGGCGAAGCGACGATATGCTAATCATCCGGGGTGTAAACGTCTTCCCCTCCCAGGTAGAAAGCATACTATTAAACATGGGAAAAACCGAACCCCACTACCTGCTGGTAGTGGACCGCAAGGGCAACCTGGATACCCTGGAAGTCTGGGTGGAAGTTTCAGAAGAGATGTTCTCCGATAAAATAAGGGGGATGGAAGAGCTGGAACGCCTTATACACGAAGAGATAAACAGCATACTGGGTGTTTCCGCAGAAATCAAGCTGGTAGAGCCCAAAACCATTGAAAGAAGCCAGGGTAAAGCCCAAAGGGTTATCGATAAACGAAAGCAATAATTTTTTTGAGGAGGTATAAAAAGTGGTAAACCAGATTTCTGTATTTTTGGAAAACAAGTGCGGACGGCTGGTTAACGTCTGCCAGACCCTGGGCCGCGAAAATATCAATATCAGGGCGCTGTCCATCGCGGACACCTCCGACTTTGGTATTTTAAGGCTTATTGTAGACCAGCCGGAGCGGGCGCTGTCGGTACTGAAAGAAGAAGGTTTTATGGCCATGGAAACTGAAGTAATAGCGGTGGAAATCCCCGATTCACCGGGAGGACTGGCTGACGTCCTGCACTACCTGGAAGAAGCGGAAATTAACATCGAATACCTGTATTCCTTTGTTGAAAAACCAGCCAAAGACGCCCTTATTTTGATGCGGCTGGACGACATTGAAAAAGCCAAGAAAGTTATGGAAGAAAAAGGCATTCCCCTGATTGGGGGAGAACGTATTTATTCACTATAATATCTGTTTTATATAATTTATATAAATTGTGATTTGATTATTTAGAATACGCTGGAGGACTGAACCAAATGAATGACTGGCATAATATGGATTGCGTAGACCGGGAAGAACTGGCCGAACTCCGGGAACAAAAACTATTAAATACGGTAAAGTGGGCTTATCAAAACAGTCCTTTTTACCGGGAAAAATTCCAAAACAACAGTGTAACCCCGGAGGAGGTAAAAGAGCTCAAAAACATAACCAGGCTTCCCTTCACCACCAAATCCGATTTGAGAGAAAGTTACCCTTTTAAACTTGCCGCTGTACCCATGGAACAGATAGTACGTATTCACGCTTCTTCCGGCACTACCGGAAAACCGATAGTAGCCGGGTACACCAAAAACGATCTGGTAGAATGGTCCCGGCTGGTAGCCCGGACCTGCGCCCTGGCCGGGGTAACTTCCCGAGATACGGCCCAGGTATCCTTTGGCTACGGCCTTTTTACCGGCGGCTTCGGCCTTCACTACGGGCTGGAATATTTGGAAGCCACCGTAGTGCCCTTTTCCAGTGGCAATACGGAAAGGCAGCTTTCCCTGATGAAAGATTTTCAGACCACCGTACTGGTAAGCACCCCTTCCTTTGCCCTCTACATGGCGGAAGCAGCCCGGGAAATGGGCCTTGACCCGAAGAAGGATTATTCTCTGCGGCTGGGGCTATTTGGGGGAGAACCATGCTCGGAAAACATGCGCCGGGAAATTGAAAACCAGTGGGGAATTACGGCTACTGTAAATTACGGCCTTACCGAAGTAGTAGGGCCCGGCGTTTCCGGCGAATGTACCTGCCAGGAAGGAATGCACTTACACGAAGACTCTTTTATTGAAGAAATCATCGACCCGGCTACCGGGGAAAGCCTGCCTGAAGGTGAAAGCGGTGAACTGGTACTCACCCCGATATTTAAGGAAGGCTTCCCGGTAATACGCTACCGGACCGGGGATATAACCCGTATTATACCCGGGAATTGCCGTTGCGGACACACCACACGCCGCATGGATTATATAACCGGGCGTACCGACGACATGATAATTGTAAAAGGCGTTAACCTTTTCCCCTCCCAGGTAGAGGAAGTTCTCTCCGGATTTAAAGAAGTTTCTCCCCATTACCGGCTGGTTTTACACCGCAGCGATAAAGGTTTTGTAAAAGATGTAGAAGTACAGGTAGAACTTACCCCTGAAGGATTCACGGACAGCTTTCAAGAGCTGGAAAAGCTTGAGCAAAATATTAAAAACCGGATACGCTCTACTATATCTCTGGCCCCGCGCGTTAAACTGATGGAACCCAAGTCGCTGGAGCGCACTACTGGAAAATCTCGACGAATAGTGGAAGGAGAGGATCTGTAAAAAATGGATAAAACAGTTTTGTCGGGAAATGAAGCTATTGCCAGGGGCGCCTACGAAGCCGGGGTTGCCGTGGGAACAGCTTACCCGGGAACTCCAAGCACAGAAATCCTGGAAAACCTGGCCCGTTACCCGGAAGTTGATTGTAACTGGTCCGCCAACGAAAAAGTAGCACTGGAAGTAGCCATTGGTGCATCAATTGAAGGTGCGCGTGCCGTGGCCTGCATGAAACACGTGGGAGTAAACGTAGCAGCCGACCCCCTTTTAACCCTTTCCTATACCGGCGTGAGGGGAGGGGTGGTGCTGGTGTGCGCAGACGACCCGGGTATGCACAGTTCCCAAAACGAGCAAGATAACCGGCACTACGCCCGCATGGCAAAAATACCCCTGCTGGAACCCTCAGACAGCCAGGAAGCCAGGGATTTCACTGCTTACGCGTTTGAATTAAGCGAGCGCTACGATACACCGGTAATGGTACGCTCTACCACGCGTATATCCCATTCCCGCGGAATAGTATCACCAGCTGCTCCACAAAGAATAACAGTACCCAAAAAAGATTACCAAAAAGATGCCCCCAAATTTGTAATGTTACCCGGATACGCGCGAATGAGGCATCCCCTGGTGGAAGAGCGAATAGAAAGGCTAACCGAAGAAGCTGAGAACAACCCCTTGAACCGCCTGGAAAAGGGAAGCAGTAAGCTGGGGGTCTTGTGCTCCGGTGTAGCCTACCAGTACGTTAAAGAAGCACTCCCGGAAGCAACAATATTAAAGTTGGGGCTCAGTCACCCCTTTCCCCTTAAACTGGCAAAAGAACTGTCCGACAGCGTGGAAGAGCTCCTGGTAGTAGAAGAACTGGACCCCTTCTTTGAAGAACAACTCCGGGCCGCCGGGATTAAAGTAAAAGGAAAAGAGCTGTTCCCCGCTACCGGAGAACTCTCTGTGGAAATCATACGCGAAAAAGTCTTAAACGAAAAAAGGGAAACCATTGCCGTGCCCGGAGACCTTCCACCCCGGCCACCGGTAATGTGCCCGGGATGCTCACACCGCGCCGTGTTTTACACTCTAAAGCGGCTAAAACTGGAAGTAATGGGGGATATAGGGTGCTACACCCTGGGAGCCCTTGCTCCCCTGGAGAGAATTGATTCCTGTATATGCATGGGGGCCAGCGTGGGGACCGCCCTGGGCAGAGAAAAAGCCAACGCCGGAGCTGCATCTCACACCGTGGCCGTAATAGGGGATTCTACTTTCTACCATTCCGGAATCACCCCCCTGTTGGATATAGTTTACAGCAAATCCGCAGCCACGGTTATTATCCTGGACAACCGGACCACAGCCATGACCGGGCACCAGGATCACCCGGGTACAGGAACCACCCTGCAAGGAGAAGAAATCACCCCCGTAGACCTGGAAGCTCTCTGCCGTGCTGTTGGTGTTAAACGCGTTACTACGGTAAATCCTTTTGAAATGAAAAAGCTGCAAGAAATTATAAAAGAAGAAGTTGCTGCAGAGGAGGCTTCAGTAGTAATAGCCAGGCGACCCTGTATCCTGCTTAGCAGGGACATCCATCCTCCCCTGGAAGTAGACGCAGACAAGTGTAACGGATGCGAAAATTGTATTCAACTGGGGTGTCCCGCTCTAAGCCTGGTAAACGACAAAGCCCGCATCGACAGCGCCGTTTGCAACGGGTGCGATCTTTGCCTCCAGGTATGCCGCCGAGATGCTATTTACCGGCCTGGGGAACAAACTTCTCCAACAGAGGAAGGTGATAAGAAGTGATAAACAAAGTAGATCTACTGGTTGCGGGAGTCGGGGGACAGGGGACCATACTGGCAGGACGCATTTTATCTCAAGTAGCATTGCTCCAGGAGCTGGAGGTAAAAATGGCAGAAACACACGGCATGGCCCAGCGCGGGGGAAGCGTAATAACCCACGTTCGTATGGGGAAAAAGGTTAACTCTCCGCTGGTACCCCTGGGCGATGCAGATTTTATCCTGGCTTTTGAAAGGCTTGAAGGGCTGCGCTGGCTTTCTTTCCTTTCTCCCCGGGGGACCGTTATAGTAAACACCCAGGTGCTTCATCCACTTCCTGTGCTTACCGGCAAAGTTGAATACCCCGGGTACGTGCTGGAGGAAATTAAAGATAAAACCGCCACCTCCATACAGGTTGATGCCCTGAACCGGGATCCGGTAAGCCGTAATAGCAGGACCTTGAACGTTTTTTTAATGGGTATTCTGGCACGGCAAATGCCCTTTCCCCGCGAAACATGGGAAAATGCACTGGAATTAGTAATACCTCCCCGTCTGCTGGAAATAAACCGGGAAGCATTTACCGCAGGTTATTGCCTGGAATAGTGTTTAATATGTTTGCCAGCATGAACCCTTGTGGTGTATAATATAAAAAAATAGCGGATGTTTTTTTAGTCTAATTGGTACAGCATGTTTTATTCTTTAACAGTTGCCAAAATACAGCATATTATAAACTGCCCGGCGGAGTTCCGACGGGCTCTGTTGCAGAGGGAGGGTTTGTACCACAATGAAAAACAGCAAGAAAAAAGCTGACCCCAAAAAAAATAATAATAACGGGAGCAAAAAAACAAAAAAGGGTAATTCTATAATAAAGAAATTTTTAAAAGTGGGGCTGCTGCTGGTAATTTTTCTTTTCCTTATAGGGATAGGAACAACTATTGCCGTATCGGTAAGCTATATTCAAGAAGCTCCCGAGTTTGACCCGGAAAATCTAAAGCTCCAGGAAACTTCTTACGTGTATGATAACGAAGGTAATAAGGTTACACAGCTGCACGGCGAACAGAACCGCATAGTGGTTCCTATAGAAGAAATACCGGAGCACGTGCAGCAAGCTTTTATAGCCATAGAAGATGAACGGTTTTACGACCATATTGGAGTTGACCTGGTAGGAATAGCCAGGGCAAGCTGGATCAACCTGCGCAGTGGAGGTATTGTCCAGGGAGCCAGCACTATCACCCAGCAGCTGGCCCGGAACGCCTTTTTAACTTCAGAACAGACCCTGAAAAGAAAAATCCAGGAAGCATGGATGGCCATCAACCTGGAGCGGGAATACTCCAAAGAAGAAATCCTGGAAAAATACTTGAATCATATCTATTTCGGAAACGGGGCCTACGGCGTAGAAGCAGCATCTCAAACGTATTTTGGGAAGAGCGTTGATGAATTGGACACGGCTGAGGCTGCAGAACTGGCCGGTATTCCCAGCGCGCCACAGGTTAATAATCCCTGGCACAGCGAAGAAAGGTCACAGCGTAACAGGAACTACGTACTGTCCCGTATGAAAAACATGAACTTTATCTCCAGCGAAGAAGCAAACAAATCCGGAGAAAAGGAACTGGAATACGCAGTACCGGACAGGGAGGACTACCCCCATCCTTATTTTATAGATTATGTACTGCACCGGGAACTTATTGATATCCTGACTTCCATGCCCACGTTTGATAGCAGGGGAGATGCGTATAACGCCATCTATACCCAGGGGCTCCGGGTTTATACCACCATGGACACCAGCATGCAGTCCACGGTAGAGGATACGCTCAACAACGATGAATTTTACCCGGAGACTCTTTACATCGACATCGATAAATTAAAAGAAGCTTTTCGAGAAAACAACAACCGGCTGCCCCACGATTATCCGGGAGCATATATTGATGAAGAAAGAGGAGTGCCCCAACCGCAGGGTGCCATGATGTTGGCTAATCCCGGCAGCGGGGAAATAAAAGCCTTGGGCGGGGGCAGGCATTATCACCGGCAGATCAACGAAGTGCTTAGATACGCCAGTCGCCGCCAGCCCGGTTCGGCCATTAAACCCATAACCGTTTACGCTCCAGCCTTTGAAGAAGGATTAATAACACCGGGAACCGTCCTGGATGACGCCCCCAAAGTATACGACGACATACCTGCTTTTACCCCTTCCAACTGGGACGGAGCTTTCTGGGGGCTGGCCACGGTTAGAGACGTACTGGTACATTCGCGAAACATCCCTGCAGTAACCACCTTTGAAGAATTGACACCACAGAAAGGGGCCGAATACGCCGAGCAGATGGGGATTAGAACCATCCTGGAAGAGGAAAGAAACAACCTGAGCCTGGCCCTGGGGGGATTCCAGGCGGGAGCTACAGTTATAGATATGGGCCAGGCTTACTCTGTGCTGGCCAACGAGGGTATAAAATCGGACCTCCACACAGTAACGCGGATTGAAGACAGGGAAGGCAACCTGATATGGGAGCGAGAAGTCGAACCTCGCCAAGTACTTTCCCGACAAACCGCTTACCAGGTAAACGATATCCTTAAAGGTGTCCCGGGTGATTTCGTTGGAAGCTGGCTCCATATAGACCGCCCTCTGGCCGCCAAGACCGGCACCACTGACGGGCAGGCAGACAGGTACCTGGCTTCTTATACACCCAACCTTACTTCCATAGTATGGATGGGCTACGATATCAGGGATATGGGCGGTATCGCCTCGCCCAGGCATACAGCGAAAATAACCAACAAGGTTTTAAACGAAGTTTTAAACGATATACCGGAAGAAGATTTCTACCGCCCCTCAGGTTTTGAAGAAACACAAATATGCACCAAGTCCGGCCAAAAACCTACCGAACTCTGTAAAGAAGCGGGCACCGTTACTACCGAATTATTCCCGCGGGAACAGCTACCGGAGGATACGTGTGAAAGGCACGTAGAAAAAACTGTATGCACAGGAGCAGAAGATAACGGCAACTATTATCTGCCTTCCAATTACTGCCCCTCCGAAAGCCTGGTAGAAAGGGTTTTCCTGGATAGACCCGATTTTATTTTAACGGATGGGCGCTGGCGCCTGGCCCCCTCGGGCGTAGGCCCGGCTGATGCCACAGAAATGCCCCCAAATACGGAATGCGAGCTCCACGGTGAAGGTAAGGTGGAAGAACGGGCTATTAACCTGCGAGCCTTCTGGCAGGTGGGTGATGAAAACGTTCGTCTTTCCTGGGAAGTGGAAGACGAGGATTTAGATATTAACAATTATACGCTTTCCCGGAAAAAAGAGGGGGAAGGTTTCAGGATGATTACCGATGATATTTCCGGCCACATGGAATCGTATACCGACAATTATGTTTATGAAACGGGGGTAACCTATATTTACCGCCTGGAAGCCTTCAAAGACACGGGGGGTACCATAGTATCAGTAACAGAAATAGAAGTTCCCGCAGAAAACAACGAAGAAAATGAAAGTGCCTCTGAAAACGGCAGCAGTAATGATGAGGAAAATAACAACGGAGAAGACCACAACAACGAAAACAACGACAGTGAGGAAAACCTTACCGAAAATGAAAACAGCCGCAGCTCTTCCTCCGGCCCCCCGGGGCCACCCTCGCACAGCGAAGGTAGAGGCCCCAGGCAAAATCGCTAGCACACGCATTGCTCTTCATCCCCCTGGGAGCTATAATCTTCCTCCCCCCTGGTGCTGATCGTTATACACACTTGACACCGGCAAAACAAGTAGTGTTGTTCCGCTGGCGGGGTGTGTCGGCTCGGGCTCGTATCGGTCGAGGGCCCACAGTTACAGCTCAGCCTCTTTCTTGCGCGGGCTTCCCTCGCAATTCGCCCTCCATTTCAGCTAAGAGGCGAGTGCTCGGCGGCCAAACTCCTATTGGCCGGCCCGCTTCGGCTGTCGGCTTCGCAGATCGAGGCTTCCACTCCCTCTAATGTCGCCTTCGCCGACAC
>PWGO01000027.1 GCA_003554525.1 Syntrophomonadaceae bacterium
TGGGGCGCTGCTCTTATTCCGTTGTGCTGTGCTTCGGTGAGGGCAAAACCTGCCCCTCAGCTAAATAATAACATAGAGTGGTATGTATGTAAACAAATATTAAGATAACTTAACAATTTACTAGAAAGCCCATATAACAAGGGCTTTAAGGGATTGCACATAATGAATAGAAAAAAACTTTTTCTTGATACCACCAAAAGCCCATTATGAAAGGGTTTAATGTATAGTGAGAGAGTAACTAAAAACACTCTCTACTATCATAAGCACCAAAAACCTTGCCAGACCCCTAGTATCTCCATAGGGTAAAGGGAAAGGGGATAAAAATCATGAATAAAGCTACGAAAGAAAGAGAATTGACGGAAAAACAACGTAAGTTCATAAAAGAGTATCTAAAAGACCCCAATGCAACTCAATCAGCTATAAAAGCAGGATATAGTGAAACATCAGCATATAGCACGGGATGTATGCTTCTAAAGAATCACAAGATAGCGCTCGAATTACAGAGGAAAAGGGAGCTAATAGCCTCTAAAGTCGATAAATACGAGATAACCCCGGAGAAGGTGCTGAAGGAGTTCGCCAAGGTCGGATTTGCCGATATGGGGGAATTTGCAAACTGGGGAGAAGATGGTGTTAGCCTGAGAAGCTCCAGTGAGCTAACACAAGAGCAAACATCTGCTGTAGGAGAGGTAACAGAGACAAGGACAACGTTTGGTGAGAGCGGCGAAAAGGTTACCACCAAGATTAAACTGGCCGATAAACTCAAAGCGTTGGAGAACCTGGGTAAGCACCTGGGACTATTCAAAGAGCAGGTTAACATGGTAGGCACGTTCCAACTAATGTTGCCAGATGATGATGACTTGTTGGAAGGCCAAGGGACACTGGACCAGATTGATGACGTTGACGATGAGCTACAGCCTGGCCAAGATGATGACGACCTACTACTACCCATGCCCGGCGATGATGACGACTAGCTGCTGCCGGTATGCTACCACCAGTGGTATGCTTCCTTCTATATAGTAGAGGGAGCGCTTGCTTTAATACCAAAAGCTAGAGAGGGGTAGGGGTAGGCTAGCCCCTTGTGCGTGGGTGTGTGCCTATGCGTGTGCGTGGGTAAAAAGGAAGGCGAAGCCATTAGGAGCGGGCACGCAAGGGGGGGGTGTCCCAAAGTGGGGGCGGGGGTATTATATATTATCACCCCTCACAGATTTTTTTCTAAAATTCCACCCTTTAGGCTTCCAATATTTGGTTAATACATAAGAAATATGCCTTTTGTCCCCCCGATATAGTAGTGATACTTATATCAAAGGGACATTTTTTTAAAAAATACAGCCTATCAGCCCTTTATTGGCGGGGCTTTGTCAAGGTTTTTAAAGTGGAACATAAACGTCCCAAAATGACCTCAAAATGGAACATAAACGTCCCACTTTAAATATAGACCAAAATACAATGTTGTAAATAATCAGGCAGAGGGGGTATGTTTATGACGGGTAATAATAAGCAGGGAAAAGGGAGTAAGGTTTTAAGGTTGGAGCGAAATGTAAACCCTTCAACGGGTGAGATATATTCGGAAAAATCCTCTTATTATGAGCCTTCCTTTAATGACGAGGGTTATAAGGTTCCTTATCATAAGAAGGGTGCGAGGATGTTTGAGGGCGTATCTTTTCCTAAAGGTATGACAGATGCCGAAATAGGTAAGGTAACGAGGCTTGCCCGGTTAATGATACCCTTATCGAACATGCTTGGTTATAGGCGAAGCGGACAAATTCACCCTTATACCGAAAGGCACATATACAATGTTGTTGGTTTATCGAGGAAAAGGGGTAAAATCTTTTTAAGTAAAATGATAGAACTTGGTGTTATGCAAAGCGTTGCAAGGCATGACAAGCAGGTGGAATATTATATTAACCCGGCTTACTTTTTTGCCGGCAGAAGAATAGATTTCAACCTATACCTATTGTTCCGTGAGCACCTTGACCTGATACTTCCTGCTTGGGTTAGGAGGGAGTTTAACAAGATGGTGTCTACTTTTCGGACAGAAGCCGGCGACGAAGCGCCTAAGTAGATAGGAGGTAGTTCGTTATGACAGTAGGACGTGCCCCTGCATCCCCTATAGTTGATTTAAGGAATCTTCCGAAGGTGGTAAACCCTAAATATTACCCTTATTTAAAGGGCAAGCGTGCACGGTCAAGGTATTTTGTCCTTTGGGGTGGTGGGTCGTCAGGCAAAAGTGTGTTTGCGGCCCAGAAGATTGTATTCAGGTGTTTAGCCGAAGCAGGGCACCGCTTTTTGATAGTGCGGAAGGTTAAGGATGACTTAAGGGACAGTTGTTTTGAAGAGATTAAAGGTATAATACGTGATTGGGGTTTGGAGGAGCTGTTCTATATACCTACGGGCAGGAGTGGGAACCTGTTTATCAAGAGTGCTAACGGTAACGAGATGTTGTTTTATGGTTTGGATGATGTGGAGCGCAGGAAGTCTATTCGGGGCATAACTTCGATGTGGATTGAAGAGGCTAGTGAGATAACCCCTGAAGATTTCAGGCAGCTAGATATTAGGATGCGTGGCAAGACCAAGCATTACAGGCAGATAATACTTTCCTTTAACCCTATTTCTATCACTCATTGGTTAAAGAAAGAATTTTTTGATAAGGAGAAGGAAGGGGCTGTAACGCTTCATTCGACCTTTCACGATAACAAGTTTTTGGATAAGGAAAGCAGAAGGGTTTTAGAGAGCTTTAAGCTGGTAGATGAATATTATTACATGGTTTACTGCTTGGGGCAGTGGGGTATTTTAGGTAAGACCATTTACCCGAAGATGCTTATTACCAACAGGCTGCAACAGCTTAAGAACAATAAGCCTATTAAGCAGGGCTTTTTCGAGTATGATTACCATATGCAGGAGATAAAGGATGATACTATCAAGTTTGTGGATGACCCTGACGGCCCGATACGGATATATGAATATCCTATGTATAAGTTCCCTTATGTGCTTGGCGGTGATACTGCTGAGGGTGGTGAGGATTACTGCACAAGCTCTGTTAGGAATAACATTAGTTGGAACCAGGCGGCCACTTACAGGGAGAGGACAGATACCGACCTTTACGCTAAGCAGATGTATTGTTTAGGGCGGCTTTATAACGATGCCTTGATAGGCATAGAAACTAATTTTGACCTTCACCCTACCAAGGAGCTAATGAGGTTGGGCTATCCGCTTCAATATCGGCGTGAAGTGGTGGATAGCATTACGAAGAAGCCGCAGGAGAAGCTAGGGTATAAGACCACCAAGTTAACCAGGTCTGCTATGTTGAGTAAGCACGTAAGTTTAGCTAGGGACCATGTATCTTTGTTCAATGATTTTAATACTTTGGAAGAGATGCTGTCCTTTGTAAGGAATGATATGGGTAAGCCGGAGGCGGCAGAGGGCATGAACGATGACCTTATCTTTGCTGATGCTATAGCTCTTGAGATACGTGGGCAGCAGTCTTCAGATATGCTAGATAATGATAAAGTAGTTATGCCTGGTGGTTTTCCGGGTCATGGTGGTTATGCAGAGGGCTTCGATTTTGATAGGGAGTTAGGCCGGGACGAGTTCGATGACGAAGGTGACGATATGGACTTCTTTGGGAGGTAGGTGTTGCTTTTGTGGGAGGCGTGGTGTTGATGAATAAAGGGTGGACAGTGGATAGTGCAAAGAGGTTTTTTGAGCAGAAATCGAAGGACAGTATCAAGTTTAATGTTGAGGAAAAACCCGAACCGAAAAAGTTACGTGAAGTGCTCCATGATATAGATTTTGGGGATTGTAGAAATGTACTGAAATAAAAAAGGAGGAAAACCCTAGTGAATGAGCAGATTGTTTTTGGTTTAGTTTGTTTTACCCTGGGCATAATAGCGAGCATACTACCTGGGATATTCGGGATATTCAAGGAAGAGTGGGCTTCAAGAAAGATAGATAGGGAGCTTAAGGATGTGCAAAAAAACTATGACAAGAGGAACAGGATAGACAAGCTTCAAGCTAAGGCATCAGGAAAGATAGACAAGTTGGAGGGCAAGTTAAATAAGGGTGCGGGCAAGATACCGGAGGAATACGAGGCAGAGGACGACCCCCAGCCCGAGGAAGAGGACGAGGAAGAAAAGAAGAAGCGAGAGGGCGAGAGGGGGTTCTTTAGTTAGTGGAAATGCTCTATGTCGTTCCTGTTTTCGTTATTGTTTTCTTTTCGTTTATTGCTTTCTTTGATTATTCGCTTAGAAAATTACGGGATAAGAAGAAGGGGGACTTCCCTGAATCCGAAACAAATCAGATTGCAAAGGCCGACAACAGAGGGTGCTATTGCTGTGAACAGTGGGACGAAACAATAAGCGAGCCTGCCTTTGACGGTGGCGCTCCCTGCAAGATTTTACATAAAACTGTTCTTTATAACGAGCTTATTTGGGTTCGTTTGTTCACGGAGCCTACCTTTCTTTGTCCTAGCTTTTCACCAAAGGAAGAAGAGGATGCAGAGATAGACGTTAACCTTGCAAGCATTGATTTAAGCTTGGTAGAAGATGACCCCCCTTTGTTTATAGATGGTAACAGGCCGATGTTTGAGGAAAAAGGAGGTATGAGCTAATATGTCAGAAGAGAAAGATACTTTATTTGAATGTAGCACATGCGGCGAAAAGCATAAAAACCTTGGGCTTGCTAAAGTATGCGAAAAAAGGCATCAGATTGCCGAGGAACAGGCGAGGATGAGGAAAGAAGAAGAGGAATACATGAAGGAGCAGGAGCGTCAGGAGAAGCAAGCAGAACCCGACCCTCTGGAAGAAAAGCTAGCCAGGTATCTTTACCTTAAGCGAAGGAATAAAACGCCATTCAAACAGCTAACAGACGAGGACAAGGAGCCTTTGAGGCATGAGGCCAGGAAGATTATTAAAATCTTTCATGAACACTCGAAAGAGGATTTTTTTATACCTGCTCAGGTATGCCCGGAAGAGCTACAGCTTTTGTCGGTTAATGATTCTGTAGGGTTAAGGGTGCAGGGCGCTATTATAGATAAGGGTGTTCAGGTCAGCAGTGTGGAGTTGGTTCGATGAAAAAGGACAACGCTAGTTACCTGCGGAGCAAGCATGTTGACGACATAGGCACTCTTAGCATAGAAGAGAGAAGGCTTATCCAGTATGCTAGGGAGATACCATGGGGTGAGTTCATGGTAATAATGAAATACGGAAGACCGGTCATGTTAAAAAAGCAGATTGAAGATATTAAGCTGACCGACTGAAGTCAGATAGCCTAAAAAGGAGGAAGGCCTTAATATGGAGAGCAGGGGCACTGTAGAAAAAACACTTTATGAGAGGCATAGGTTTGCAGTTGCATACGGGGTGACACCTAATATATTAGTAATAGGTTCTGAAGCTATGGAAAAGTTAAAAGCTGATATGCCTGTTCATATGATAGACAAAAGTATGCTGCTAGAAAAAGAGTTTGCTGGCATGAAGATATGCAGGGCTGAGGAAAAGGACGTTCTTAAGGTTGGTTATATGGTAAATGTAGGGGATTGGCCTTATAGTGATTCCAATGATTGTAATATGGCTGATATTAGCGGAGATTTTTAGCTAGACAAAAAATGAAAACATAAGGAGGAAGACATGATTAAATTAAAGCATGAGTAGGGAACAGCGAGGGGTAGAA
>PWGO01000116.1 GCA_003554525.1 Syntrophomonadaceae bacterium
ATGTCTTCAATGATGTAACTTTCTTTTTTTTCTTTATTCCGGATAAATAATATCACAATCAATACCCCTTGTCTAATTTTTTCAGTATCCCAGGCAAAGGGCTATTTTGGTGTGGTGGTGAAAAAACCGTAGCGGATAGTTTTATTCTACCCGTTAAATACCGAATTGCCGGTGAAGGGGGAAGGGTGGGCTATTGACAAAGTGAAATTAATATCATATTATTAGCATGGGTTTAAGGTAGCATGGGTTTAAGGCTGAAAATAGACTTTATTGCGAGATTTTTAAGACTTTTTGTCCATTTTGATAGTTGATGATATTTTAAAAGTGCAGCTAACAAGAGTGACGAGAGAGTGACGAGAGTAAAAGATTGGAGAAAGCTTTTAACTACAATTTAAAAGCTGACTGAAGCAGCAGCCGGGTAGTAAATCTTAAAGGAAACTGCTTGCTTGATGAGCTTTTTTTTTAAGTGCTCATAATTACATAAATTAAATGGTTGGTTATTATTTAACCACCAAACGAGCCGTAGAAAAATGAGAACTTATTATCAGGGACAAGGGGATGCTCGCGTGGTTTTAACTGAAAGCGGATTTTCCGAAACAAGGCAGGTGATGCCCGGGGAAAGATGAATTGTCTGGCATGACGGCAAATTTTAAGCAATTTACTTTATACGTAATAATCTGGGACAAGAAATGGAGGGAAGAAGTTTGAGGGAAGAGCTCCAAAAAATACTGGCCCCTTTTAAAGGCGAGAAAAAAGATGTTATACCCATGCTGCAGGCGGTGCAGAACGAGTACAGTTACCTTCCCGAAGAAGCTTTTGAATCGATAGCAGAGTACAGCGGTGTTCCGGAAAGCAAAGTATACGGTGCTGCCACGTTTTATTCTCAGTTTTATTTTTCGCCCCGGGGAGATTATGAAGTTAAAGTTTGCCTGGGGACGGCCTGCCATGTAAGAGGCGCTGCCCAGATCATGGAATCGTTAGAACGGGAACTGGACATCTGCTGCGGTGAGACTACCTCCGACTACAAGTACAGCCTTGAACGGGTTAACTGTGTGGGATCATGTGCCCTGGCTCCGGTTGTAATGGTGGGGGACGATGTTTACGGCAGGCTGGAACCCAAGAAGGTAAAGGAGGTACTGGATAAAAGTGCGTCAGAAGTTTGATACCATAGAAAAAGAAGCCCGGAAAGCGTGGGAAGAGCTGCAGGAAAGCGGCGTTCCCCAGGTGCTGGTAGGCGCGGCTACCTGTGGTAATGCTACCGGGGGTCAGGACGTAATAAAAGCCGTCTACAAGAAGTTAAAAGAGAAAAACGGTAAAGCGGTAGTGAAACAGGTAGGGTGCATTGGTCTGTGCTATGCCGAGGTCCTGGTGGATATTATCAAGCCGGGTATGCCCCGCATATGCTACAGCGAAATGACCCCGGAAAAGGCGGAAGAGTTAATTGAAAGCTACCTGTTTAACGATGATCCCCGGCCGGATATGGCCCTGGGTCATTTTGGTGAAGAGGGGCCGGAAGGGATACCAAAGATTTCCGAGCTACCCGTTTTTAAAAGCCAGCAGAGGGTTATTTTAAAAAACTGCGGCCATGTGGATCCGGAAAGCATTGAAGAGTATATTGTAAACGACGGTTATAAGGGTCTTTTGAAGTGCCTGGAGCAGAAACCGGAAGATATTGTGGATGAAGTTACCAGTTCACGCCTGCGCGGAAGGGGAGGGGCTGGTTTTCCTGCCGGTCGTAAATGGTCATCTTGCCTCAAGGCACAGGCGGATGAAAAATATGTTATCTGCAACGCTGACGAAGGTGATCCCGGCGCCTTTATGGACCGCTCCGTTCTGGAAGGCGATCCCCATTCCGTAATCGAGGGTATGACCATAGCCGGATATGCTATAGGCGCTTCTAAAGGGTATTTATACGTTCGCGCGGAGTATCCCCTGGCTATAGCCCGCCTGAGGAAAGCTATAGCCCAGGCCAAGGAAAAAAACCTGCTGGGTGAGGATATCCTGGGAAGCGGGTTTAATTTTGACCTGGAAATATTCCAGGGAGCGGGCGCTTTTGTTTGCGGTGAATCTACGGCGCTGGTTATGTCTATAGAAGGAAACCGGGGGATGCCCAAACCCCTGCCCCGGCCCAGAACTACCGAGGCGGGCCTCTGGGGCAGACCTACCCTGCTAAACAACGTTAAAACTTTTTCCGTAGTGCCGCAGATCCTGAACAAGGGCGCGGACTGGTTTGCCAGTATCGGAACCGAGGGAAGCCCGGGGACTGCCGTGTTTGCCCTTACCGGTAAGATCAACCGAAGCGGCCTTATTGAAGTGCCCATGGGAATTGAGCTGGAAAAGATTATCCGGGAGATAGGCGGCGATATACTTGACGACAAAGAGTTTAAGGCTGTTCAGACCGGCGGCCCTTCCGGAGGCTGTCTGCCGCTTGACAAGCTTGACCTCCCGGTTGATTTCGACAGCCTGCTGGAAGCAGGTTCCATGATGGGTTCGGGTGGTATGGTGGTAATGGACAAGGATACCTGCATGGTGGACGTGGCCCGGTATTTCCTGGACTTTACTTTTGAGGAATCCTGCGGCCAGTGCGCCCCCTGCCGGTTGGGCACGGCACAAATGCTCAGCATCCTGGACGATATATGCGAAGGCAGGGGCAGGGAAGGGGATATTGAATTGCTCCTTGAGTTGGGAGATTCTATTATTAAAGGAACTATCTGCGGACTGGGTAATACTGCGCCCAACCCGGTTTTAAGTACCATCGAGTATTTCCGGGATGAATACGAAGCGCATATCAGGGATAAAAGCTGTCCTGCCCTGGTTTGCAAGAGCCTTATTGTATACACCATCAATGAGGAGAAATGCAACGGGTGCGGGCGCTGCCGTAAAAGCTGCCCCGTGGAAGCTATCATCGGCGAGAAAAAAGAACCTCATAAAATTGACCAGAGCAAGTGCACCAAGTGCGGTATCTGTTATCAGGAATGCCCAGATCGCTTTGGCGCCGTAGAGCGCAAAACCGGCCAAGAAAACCTGTCTGTGGTGAACTGAAAGGATGGTAATATATGGTTAAACTGAACATAAACGGGATAGAAGTTCAAGCAAAAGAGGGTGTGACGGTTTTTGAAGCGGCGGAGCAGGTAGGAATTTATATCCCTACTCTCTGCCATCATCCCGATCTTTCTACTTTTGGCGCTTGCCGCGTATGTATGGTCGAGGCAAACGGGCGACTGGTAACCGCCTGCCGCGCACCGGTGGAAGACGGGATGGTAGTGAAGACCGACACGGAGGACGTCAACAAGGTGCGTCTTTACAATGTGGAGCTGACCCTGGCTTACCACAACCAGGACTGCCAGACCTGTTCCCGCAATGGAAACTGCAAACTGCAGGAGGTAGCCAGGTTTGTGGGGGTAACCCCGGAAAGTATGGAGGGCATAAGGCGCTCCCGGGTGGAACAGTTCATAGATGACAGCAATCCCTTTTTCCACCGTGATAACACCAAGTGTATTCTCTGCGGCATCTGTATCCGCACCTGTGAAGAAATAAACGGGGTTTCCGCCATTGATTTTGCTTACCGCGGCTACAAAACCGCGGTAAGCACAGTGGGAGATAAGCCTATAAAGGAATCCAGGTGCGAATCCTGCGGGGAATGCCTGGAGCGGTGCCCCACCGGAGCGTTGTACCGCAGCAAGCCCGCGGTTCCGGAGCGGGAAGTGGAAAGCGTGTGCACCTACTGCGGCGTGGGCTGCGGTATTTATCTTGGGGTTCGCGGGGAAAAAGTGGTAAGTGTGCGCGGCAACGAGGAGAACCCCGCCAACCGCGGAGACCTGTGTGTTAAAGGAAGGTTTGGTTTTGATTTTGTCAACCACCCCGACCGTTTAAAGACTCCGCTCATGAAAAAGAACGGGAACTGGCAAGAGGTATCCTGGGAGGAAGCTTTAAGTTTTGTAGCTGATAAAATAAACGGTCTGAGGAAAGAACACGGCTCGCAGGTGCTAGGCGGGGTCAGTTCCGCCCGCTGTACCAACGAGGAAAACTACTTGTTTCAAAAGCTGTTTCGCTCCATGGGAACTAACAACGTAGACCACTGCGCCCGCCTTTGACATGCCCCCACTGTAGCCGGTCTGGCTACAACATTCGGCAGTGGGGCCATGACCAACAGTTTAGGTGATATAGAAGAAGCAGAAGCTTTCTTTATAACCGGTTCCAATACCACGGAAACCCACCCGGTAATTTCTTACCGGGTAAGGAGGGCCAAAAAGCGCGGGGCCAAGGTGATAGTAGCTGACCCGCGGCGGATAAGGATGGCAGAAGAAGCTGACGTGTTCTTGCAGCTTAAACCCGGCACCAACGTGGCCCTACTGCAGGGTATAGCCAAGGTAATTCTTGAGGAAAAACTTTACCAGGAAGAATTTGTGCGCGAAAAATGCGAAGGCTTCGACGAGTTTGCTGAAGCCCTGCAAGCGGTTAAGCTGGATGAAGTTTCTAAAATTACCGGGGTTCCCGAGGAGAAGATAACCCAGGCTGCCCGGATATACGCCGGGAACAAGCCGGCCACCATCCTGTACGCCATGGGTATAACCCAGCATGCCCAGGGAACCGACAATGTGCTGGCCCTGGCCAGCCTGGCCATGCTTACCGGAAACATGGGTAAGCGAGGCGGGGGAGTAAACCCGCTGCGCGGGCAGAATAACGTGCAGGGAGCCTGCGACATGGCGGCTCTGCCCAACGTTTTCCCCGGTTATCAGCCGGTGACCTCGGAAGAAGCCCGCAAGAAGTTCGAGAAGGCCTACGGGGCTGAGATCCCCGGCAAACCGGGCAAGCCCATGACCGTCATGTTCAAGGAAGCTCTCACGGGCGGTATCAAGGGCCTTTATATTATGGGAGAAAACCCGGTGATGAGCGAGGCAGATTCTGCCAAAGCCAGGGAGGCTTTGCAGAAGATGGAGCTGGTAGTAGTCCAGGACATCTTTTTCAACGAAACGTGCGAATATGCCGATGTGGTTTTGCCCGCGGCCTCTTTTGCTGAAAAGGATGGCTCTTTTGTAAATACGGAAAGGCGGGTGCAGCGGATAAGGAAAGCTATAAACCCGCCGGGAGAAGCCAAAAGCGATACGGAGATAATCAGCGAGTTGGCAGGAAAGATCGGCCTGAAAGGCTTTAACTACAGCAGCCAGGAGGAAATAATGCAGGAAATTGCTTCCCTGGTTCCCAAGTGGGCCGGTATCAATTATAAGCGTATGGAAAACGGGGGTATATGCTGGCCCTGCCCGGATGAAAATCACCCCGGAACCCCTATTCTTTACACGGAGAAATTCCTGCGGGAAAGCGGAAAAGCGTTGTTCAAGCCGGTGACTTACCAGGAACCGCAGGAAACACCCGACGAAGAATATCCTTTTGCCCTTACCACCGGCAGGATCCTTTACCATTACCATACCGGCACCATGACGCGCAGGGTGGAAGGTTTAAGCTCTCTCTACGGGGCGGAAAAAGTATGGATAAACCAAAATGATGCAGAAAAAATGAGTATAAACCAGGGCGACAGGGTTAAAGTAGCTTCCCGCAGGGGTGAAGTTACCGCCGAAGCCATGCCCGCCAGGGAAGTGCTGGAAGGGACCGTGTTTATGACTTTCCACTTTGCCGAAGCCTGTGCCAACGAGCTTACCAACACGGCCATGGACCCGGTAGCCAAAATACCGGAGCTGAAAGTATGTGCGGTAAAAGTGGAGCGGGCTTAGAAGACACAGAAGCTTAAGTGTAACTAACCATAAAAAATTGACAGAAGCGGGAGGGAAAGCAAAAATGCTGTCCTCCCGCTTTTTAATCTCCTATATTGTTGCTTTTTATCCCGTTATTTTAAAAAAATAATTAAAGTTCATAGAAGGTAGTCAGAATTTAGTGAAGAATTAAATAAAAAGCCATGTTGTTAGTTATTAGTTTCTTCGGGAGTGTTGTAGCATGAAAAAATTTCACGCTATTATCATAATAGTAATGTCTTTTGCAATACCAGTTATTGGTTTAACGCTTCCCCCCAGTAATTTTGCGGTTACTCTCCCGGCTATTTTAGCTATAGTGCTGGTTACTTATGCTACCTTTGTTTATTCTATCCGGGCCAACCTGGTGTTGGCCCTGTGGTGTTCTATATTTGTAACGGTAATCTTTTATTATTACCATGGTTACGAGGAAATGACCGTGGCTTTTGCCAGCCTGGCAGGGGGAGTGGCTTGTATTTTTTTTATTGCTTTTTTTGTAGGCAAGCTACAGAAGGATATAAGCCTGGCCACGGAAGAAATAAGGAGATCCCGGCAGAGATATGAAAATATTATTAACAGTATTGAAGAAGGATTTTACGAAACCGACATTGAAGGAAATATAACCTTTGTGAACCGGGCCATATGCAGTATGCTGGGCTATTCTGCCGGAGAGCTGTTGGGTAAAAACTTTAAAGACATTTTTAAAAATCCGGAGGATATTTTAGATACTTTTAAAGAGCTCTATATCGGAGGAAAAGATGTGCTCCGGCTGTACCAGGAAGCGGTAAGTAAAAAGGGAAATGTTATCCCCGTAGAGCTTTCTGTTTATACGATAAATGAAGGGGAGAAAGAAGGTAAGGTGATAGGTTTCCGGGGGGTGGCCCAGGATATTACCGAAAGAAAGAAACATGAAGACAGGCTAGAGCAGCTAAGCCTGTACGATCAGTTAACCGGGTTTTACAATCGAAATTATTTCCGCCAGAAGATGAAAGAAATAGAAGGAAGCGGTAGCTACCCTGTTTCTATTATCTCGATTGATTTGGACGGCCTTAAGATTGTTAACGATACATTTGGACACCAGTGGGGTGATGAGTATATAAGGATCTGCGCCGATATTTTAAGGCAGTCCCTGCGCAAAGATGAAATAATTGCCAGGGTGGGAGGAGATGAATTTGGCGTATTACTGCCCTATACCAGCCCGGAAAACAGCGAAGCGATCTTGCAGAGAATAAACCAACATGTGGAAGAATACAACCGCAAACATTACCAGAGGCGCTTTCCTATAAGTATGTCCATGGGAGTAGCTACCTGCCCGGACGACTTCCAGCGCCTTGAAGAAACGTACAGTGAGGCGGATAACCGCATGTATGCCAACAAGCTTAACCAGGGGACGCAGGCCCGAAACAAGATTATCAATACTTTGCTGGTTACGCTTTCAGAGCGCGATTATATAACCAGCGGGCATGCAGAAAGGCTATATGAATTTTGCCAGGAAATGGGTAAAGAAATCAACCTTTCTTACGCCCAGATAACTAATTTACTGCTTTTAGCACGTGTTCACGATCTGGGTAAAGTAGGAATTCCCGACCATATCCTTTACAAGGAGGGCCCGTTGACTTCGGAGGAGTGGGAAATAATGAAAACCCATTCGGAAATAGGATACCGGATAGCTCAGTCATCCACCGAGCTTTACAATATAGCGGAATTAATACTTTTGCACCACGAGAGGTGGGATGGAACTGGATATCCCCAGGGTGTAAAGGGCAGGGAGATACCGGTGGAGTGCCGGGTGTTGGCTATAGCCGATGCCTACGATGTCATGACCAATGACCGCCCCTACAAGAAAAAAATAAGCCACGAAGAGGCAATTGAGGAAATCAAACGCTGTTCCGGGACTCAATTCGACCCCGAGCTGGTGGAGGTGTTTGTAAAACTGCAGGAGAAAAAGTAAAGTAATCGGTGGCTGTATTGCCGTGGAAACCGTTTTTACCTTTTGCACGTGGGCCCGAGGTTGAACGGTTTTTTTGTGTACTTTGCTCCTGTACGGAGGTATGGATATTTACCCATTGACAATCCCGGGATGGTACTATAATCTATAAATGTGTTACCATTTTAATATATAGTAACACGATATGCTTCAATTATTTATATTTGTGTTACGGGGGAGGAAATTCTGATGGCGGTAACGGAACAAAACCGGATTAATAGCTACTGGACTAACCGTGCCAACAGCTACAGTGAGAAAACCAGGAAAGACATGAGTTCTTTCAAGAAGGCTGCTTACCGGGAACTGCTCCGGAAGTATACTGAAAGCGGTGATAAGCATGTCCTGGAACTGGGGGCAGGCCCCGGGTTTTTGTCCATTTTAATGGCGGAGACGGGTTTTAGTGTTACCGTAACCGACAGCTCCAGAGAAATGGTAGAAGAAGCAAATATTGAAGTTCAACAAGAACCAAATAAGGAAAATAAGAGGTGAAGATATAGCACTTATTCCTCAAAACCCTGCTGGTTCTCTGAATCCTCTGCTTAGCATTAAAACTCAGGTAGTAGAAGCATTGCAAAAAAGCAAAAAGCTGCCTATAGAAAAAGCGGTGCAGAGAACCGTGGAATTGCTTCAAGCCTTGAATATCCCCCACCCCGCTCAGCTGATGGAAAGGTATCCCCATCAGCTGAGCGGGGGGATGAACCAGAGAATACTAGCTGCCATAGGTATGGCGGCGGAACCCGGGCTGCTTATAGCCGATGAACCCACCAGGGGGCTGGATGCTTTAATAAGAGGACAGGTAGTGAACCTGTTTGAAGACATAAAAGAGAAGGCCGGCGCTTCCATCCTGTTTATAACCCACGACTTAAAGGTGGCACGCAGGCTGTGTGACGAGGTGGCGGTAATGTACCGCGGAGAAATTGTGGAGCTTGCCCCTGCCGGCTCTTTATTTTCTCATCCACGGCACCCTTATACCAGGGCGCTTTTAAACGCACTGCCGGAAAACGGTCTTAAAGCTGTAGATGCAGGGGAAGATATGCAAAGGCCTTATGATTTGGATAAAGGCTGTAGCTATTATATGAACTGCCCACAGGCGGACCCGGGGTGCGGCAGGGAGTTTCCGTATATGCGAGAAATAAAAGCGGGTCACCGGGTGAGGTGTATGAACGTTGTTGAAGACGCAAAAACTGCAAAAAGCGTTTCCTGCGTCTCCGGCTAGTCTCCTCAAAAGAAATTCTATTAACGCGGTAGACAGTGTTTCTCCTGGAAATAAAAACAGGGGAAATGATGGGGCTGGTAGGAGAAAGCGGTTGCGGTAAAACCACCCTGGGCCAGCTGCTGGTGAAGCTGCTGGAGCCCTCAGGCGGAAAGATTTATTTTAAAGACAGGGATATAACCGGTTTAAATGGTAAAAAAGTTTTCGACCTCCGCCGGCGTATGCAGATAGTATTCCAGCACCCCGAGAGCGCTTTTAACCCCCGCATGCGTGTTTACGACAGCATGGCTGAGCCCGTGCGGATACACGGTCTGGCCGAAAACAGGCAGGTGGAAAAAGACATAATCTATCACTCGTTAAAGGAAGTGGGTATAGAAAAAGAGCTTTTGGGGCGCTACCCCCGGGAGTTAAGCGGCGGACAGATCCAGAGGCTGGCCTTGGCCAGAGTTTTAATTTTAAAGCCGGAGTTTGTAGTAGCCGATGAACCTACTTCCATGCTGGATGTTTCCGTGCAGGCACAGGTCCTGGAACTCATGCAGAAGCTAAAGCAGGACTACGGTATTACCATGCTATTTATTTCCCACGACCTGGAAGTCGTCCGCTGCATTAGCGACAGGCTGGCGGTTATGCGCGGGGGACAAATTGTTGAGGTGGGGAAGGTAGAAGAAGTGTTTGAGCATCCCGGGCACCCGTATTCGAAGGAGCTGTTTTCCACTTTAAGGTTTTTATAAATTAATGACATTGTTTTAACCGCCCGGGCCTGGTTTTGTAATCATAGAGTAAAAAGGCGAAAATTAAAAGTTAAAAAAGGGGCTGATGTGGTATGAGCAGGGAGCGGGAAGTAAAAAGCCACTTTGATGAAGAAGCTAAAATTTACGATGAATTAATAACCGGGATTATACCTTATTACCGGGAAATGGTTGAAGCCCTGGTAGATGCGATTCCTGTTTCCGGGGATAGTGATGTCAAAGTGCTGGACCTGGGGTGCGGTACGGGAACGGTGGCTGGTAAAATTAAAGAAAGATACCCCGGGGCCAGCGTAACCTGTATGGATGTGGCGCCGAACATGCTGGAGGAAGCAAAAGAGAGGTTGAAGGGTTACGATAATTTGGATTTTGTACAGGGTGATTTTTACTCTCTAAGCGAAGAAGAATCTTACCACGTAATTGTATCTTCCCTTGCCCTGCATCACCTGGAGAGCGATGAGGATAAAAAACAAAACTACCGAAGTATTTACAGGGCTTTAAAAAAAGGGGGCGCATTTTATAACGCGGATATAGTAAGCGGGCCCGGTGAATTTACGCACCGGCTTTACCTGGAAAAATGGAAGGAACATATGCGGAAAAGTTTTTCGGAAGAAGAGATAGAAAAGGAAATGATACCGCGGCATAAAAGGGAAGATCGCCCCACCACCATTTTTAACCACCTGAAATGGCTGCAAGAAACTGGTTTCAAAGAGGTTGAAGTGGTCTGGAAATATTACCAGCTTGCCGTATACGGGGGAGTAAAATGATCCCTGGTGGTACAGGGGAGGGTTTTGTGTACCCATTACAGGTGCATGAGAACCCTCCCTGTGCCCCGAGGCCGACAATCTACAAGTTACGACAATTTTTTTTGTTTCCAGTATTTTGCCTGGAAAGATTTCTTTCCACCTGGAAACTAGAACGGGTTGTCGGGGTTTGCCCCGGCCTGCCGCAGAAATTTTTCATGTGTCTTCTTGATCCTCTAATTTTTCACAGCATTGCATTGAGCGGAGTTAAAAATTAAATAAAGATATTTTTGATATTTAGCTTCATAATAACAGGTTATTGTGATATAATCTATCTGCAGAAAGTTAACAATAATCAGAAAAGAACAAATTTGAAAAAAGGTAAAATCAAAAGATAGAGGTGGCTTCCCATGCTGTGGGAAATGGAAAAAGAAGATTTGACCAGGGAAGAAAGTTTAAAAAAGGAAGAAGCGGAAACCAGCAATTCATCCTGGTTTATAGAAGATGAATTCGAGCTTTTACTGGCAGTTAGCCGTGTTTCTGCAGCTATAAGCGGCCTGGGCAATCTTGACGCCATTTTAAAAATAGGTCTGGATACTACCTTGAAAACCATGAAAGGAGCCTCCGGGGGAATAATGTTGCTGGATGAAGAAAGCGGGCTTCTTTCGTACCGGGTTACCAGCGGGCTTTCCGAACGCTATTCCCGTGGTATGTACATGCGGCCGGGAGAAGGTATTGCCGGCAAGGTGTTGCAGAGCGGGAAAGCCATACTGGTAGACGATATTTCCGGCGAATCTGATGTTATCCGTCCCGATCTTGTAAGCATGGAAGGGCTGAGGGCTTTTGCCAGTGTCCCCTTGAAGGTGAAAGAGAAAGTCCTGGGGGTGATGAACTGTACCAGCCTGGAGCCCCACAGCTTTACCCACAGGGATATTCACCTGCTGCAGTCTATTGGGGACCAGTTGGGGATAGCTATTGAACAGGCCAGGTTGCACGAAAAGCTGCGTAGCAGCAGGGAAAGGTACCGGCAGATGGCCCATAAAATAATTGTAACCCAGGAAGAAGAACGAAAAAAGCTGGCCCGTGACCTGCACGACGAAACCAGCCAGATCCTGGCCGGGCTTGCCCTGAATATGCAGGCCCTGATTGAAATAGCGGAAAGCAAAGGTATTAAAGATGAAAAATTTATGGACATACTCCGAAAAAGTCACGATTCCACCGTACAAATACATAATGAGGTTAGCCGTATGATTGCCAACCTGAGGCCAACTCAACTGGATACGCTGGGTCTGGCTGCAGCTATTCGCCAGTACGTACATTTTAACGTTTCTTCCCGGGATATTGAAGTTTATTGCAATATGGACGACGAGGTGGAAAAGTATCTCCTGCCCGAAGAAGAGTTAAGCCTTTTCCGGTGGGTACAGGGGGCAGTAGGTAACATAATTCAGCACGCCGGGGCCCGCAGCATAGAAGTTTATGTAGCCAGGGAGAAAAACAAACTGGTTTTTAAAATAAGCGATGACGGCAAGGGATTCGAGTTCGACCGTGATCTCCTCTCGGAGATGAGGGAAAGAGGTCGGGGTTATGGCCTTATGAACATGAAAGAAAGGATAACCCTGATTGGCGGTGAATTTTCTATCCAGTCCCGGCCGGGGGAAGGTACCACGGTAATTGCGGAACTACCTTTAATGGGGAGAGAAACGGTTAATAAAGAATAGTGGCCAGGCTGGTGAACAGTTAAGGCCGGGAGAAAATCCGGCCAGCGAGCAACAATATTCAGGCAGCATTAATATCAATGAAAGAGGATGTGAGACCAGTGGATAATATAAAACTGCTGGTGGTCGATGACCATGCTATTGTCCGGGAAGGCATATGTGCGCTTCTGGAGCTTTCTCCGGAAACCGCTGTCCTGGGTGAAGCAGCCAACGGTTATGAAGCCCTGGAGATGGTCCAGAGGTTGGAACTCGACGTGGTGTTAATGGATGTTGTAATGCCCGTGATGGATGGCCTGGAGGCTACGCGCCGCATTTGCAGGGACTATCCGGAGGTAAAAGTGTTGGCCCTTACCCAGTACGCGGACCGGGAACACGCTTTTCAGGTTATTGAAGCGGGGGCGGTGGGTTTTATCAACAAGTCCATAGTTTCATCAGAACTGGTTAACGGGATTCGCGCTGTCTACAGGGGCGATTCTTTTTTATCACCGGAAGTGGCCAGATACCTGGTGGAAGATTTCAGAGAAGACGGTGCGGCAAAAAAAGTTAAGGATTCCCGCACCAGCTTGACCGACCGGGAGCGGGAAATCTTGAAGCTGCTGGCTGAAGGTTACACTATCCGGGAAATTGCCGATTACCTGGTGGTAAGCCCCAAAACGGTTGAAGGGCATAAAACCAGGTTGATGGCTAAACTGGAGCTGCGCAACCGGGTGGAGCTGGTAAAGTACGCTATGAGGAAAGGTATTGTAACTTACTGACCCGGTTTTTGCCGGGTTGTTTATTGTGACTGCCTGTTCCGGGCATTAACACGGTGCCAGGTGACGGTTTTATCGTCTTACCTTTGGATTTTTGTCTGTTTGGTTGACGTTTGAGCCGTTCTTCTGGCACTTTTTACCTGTTATATGGCTTTTTTTCCGGGAAGATAAATTTACTTTTAAAAATGGGAAGGGGGAGGATAGAGGGGTAAAATCCTGTTTTAAAAAAGAGGGGGTTTCCCTTAAGCAAATATGGGGGGTACCCCTCAAGACAAGTTGTTAGATTTATCATAAAATTTAAACACGTATTCGAATCAATCCTAAAACCCTAATAAAAGGAGGAGGTAAAAAAATGAAAGGTGAAAGGTCAATCTTGATTGTAGATGAAGAGGTGGACTTTTGCACTTCATTACAGCAAAACCTGGAAAGTAATGACTGTGAAATTATTGTGGCCTCCAGTTCGGAAAGGGCCAAACAGGTAACGCTGTCCAGGAAACCTAGCCTGGTGGTACTGGGAACAATTATGCCGCGAGGTGAGGCGTACCGGTTGCACCAGTGGTTCAAACAAAACCCATCTTTAAAAGAAGTACCACACGTGGTCCTGGATGCTTCCCCGGAAAACCACTTGACCCGGGGATGGCGGAGAGATGAAGGGATGCGCCTGGAGGCGGTAGAATATTTCTGTAAGCCTATTAAACCGGAAGCTTTTGCCCGGGAAATATGGAACTTAATAGAAGCAGAAGCCGCAGAAATTAAAGTTTTAATAGCAGACGATCATGCCATGGTCCGGGAAGGGATACGCACTCTGTTGAACTTGCAGAATGATATATATATTGTAGGTGAGGCTACCAACGGTATAGAAGCTATTGAAAAAGCTGTAGATCTTGCCCCGGATGTGGTGTTAATGGATATAGTTATGCCCGAGGTAAACGGTATTGAAGCAACCAAAAAGCTTTTTACAGAAGTGAAGAATAAAATAAAAGTTTTAATGCTTAGCCAATACGATGACGAGCAGAACCTATCGGCCAGCAGGGAAGCGGGCGCGCTGGGTTTTGTATCAAAAAACAGCGCCAGCGCCAGGCTTTTAGAAGCTGTAAGGGCTGCAAGCCGCGATGAAATGCCCGGCAAAGGACAGAAATACGTTAGCTAAAACGGGCACAGTAAATAGCCGCAATAGGAAAGGAGGATCAGGTTTGCAGCCCGTAACCATTACCCTTAACCAGCGAGAGGTTAGTGGACGCTCAGGCATGACGGTTCTGGAAATTGCAAGGGAAGCGGGAGTGTATATTCCCACCATTTGCGATGATCCCTGCCTGGAACCGGTAGGGGCCTGCCGGCTGTGCCTGGTGGAAAATGAAAACACCGGGGCATTGCTGGCTTCTTGTGTCACTGCAGCCACCCCGGGTATGGTTATTAACACGCATTCATCCAGGGTGCAGGAGCATAGAAAAAATATAGTCAGTCTTATGTTGGCCAGCCACCCCGACGCCTGCCTGGTATGCGACAAGGGCAACCGGTGCCGCTTACACCAGGTTGCCGCAGAAATGGGTATTGGTGAACCTGGCCTGGAAAAAATATCCCGCCATGCTGCGGTGGAAGAGTTAAACCCTTTTATTGTCCGCGATACGGCCAAGTGTATTTTATGCGGCAAATGTATCCGCGCCTGCCGGGAGATAGTAGTGGAAGGCGCCCTGGATTATTACTACCGGGGATTCGCTGCCCGCCCGGCTACATTTAACGATTCTCCCCTGGAGCACTCCGAGTGCACTTTTTGCGGGCTATGTCTGTCGCTGTGCCCCACGGGCGCTTTGATGGAGAGCGAGAACCCCTACCGGGGAACTACCAGCGAGGCAGTGCAGTCTACCTGCTCTTTTTGCGGGTGCGGTTGTTCTGTTTCGCTGGAAATAAAAGATCGCCAGGTGGTTAGAGTGCTTCCTGCACCCGGCCAGCTGGCTCTTTGCGTACGGGGGAGCTTTGGGTACGAATACATCCACAGCAGGGACAGGCTAACCAGGCCCCTGGTAAAAAAGAACGGCACTTTTGAGGAGGTATCCTGGACAGAGGCCCTGGCGGCGGCCGGGGAGGGGCTGCAGCGTGCCGGGGAAAAACACGGTCCGGGAGCCCTGGCAGTATTTGGTTCATCAAGGTGTACCAATGAGGAAAATTACCTGCTACAGCGTTTTGCCCGCACGGTTTTGGGAACCGGCCACGTAGACAACGGCAGTAGCCTCTATAATTTGGCTATACGCAGATCCCTGGGGGAAACCACGGGCTTTTTTACTACTTCTAATTTCCTGGAGACACTGGAAAACGCGGATCTGATTCTGGTAGCTGGTACCGATCCCACGGTAACCGCTCCCCAGGTGGGTTACGCTATCAAACGTGCTGTTCACAACCGCAAGGCCAAGATGATTTTAATTGAACCCCGGCGCACCAGGCTGGCTTTTTTTGCCCACCAGTGGTTACGCCCCCTTCCGGAATCCGACTTGCTGTTGTTAAACAGCATGGGCCGGGCTGTTATAGAAGAAGGGCTGCTCAACCGTGAATATGTGAGCCGCCAGACGGAAGGTTTTGAAGATCTCTCCGATTTTTTGAGAGAATTTCCCCCGGAAAAAATGCAGGAGGCTGTAGGTATCCCCGCGGAAGAAATACGCAGCGCTGCCCGCCTTTATGCCGGATCCACCAGGTCCGTAATTGTTTTTGGCTCCGGTGTTACCGATACTATAAACGGAACCGGGAATATCATGGCCCTTGCCAACCTGGCCTTGCTTACCGGCAACGTTTGGGGCAGTGGATGCGGCATTTACCCCATACAAAAAGCCAACAACGCTCAAGGAGCATGTGAGATGGGGTCTCTGCCGGATGCATTGCCCGGTTACCAGCCGGTAGAACAGGAGGAAACCAGGAAGAAATTTGAGGATTTGTGGGAGAGGAAAATACCTGCGGAGCGGGGTTTAAGTGCCATGGAGGCTTTCAACAGCGGCAGAGAGATACCCTGGAAGGCTGTTTACATGGTGGGGGAAAATCCTGTGGCGTGTCTCCCGCGTCCCCAGTTGACGGAAGAAGCTCTTTCCAGCCTGGACTTCCTGGTAGTGCAGGATTTATTTTTAACAAAAACTGCCCAATTTGCCGACGTAGTGCTTCCCGCTTCCAGTTTTGCCGAAAAAGAAGGCTCTTTTACCAGTTTTGAAGGGAAGATCGGCTGGCTGCAGCGGGCCATCCCGCCCCTGGAAGGAAGCCTCCCCGACTGGGAAATTGTACTACAGCTGGCCAAGGAAATGGGAGACCCGCTGCCTTATTCTTCTCTGTCTCAGGTCATGAAAGAAATTGAAGAGTTTGTTCCCCTGTACGAAAGTTACTACCGTCCGGATGATTACTTTGCCAGAGAACTGGAAAAAGAATGGTCTTACTGGGAAGAGCGTCACCACCGGGTTTTCCAGTCAATGGACGGGTTTTCCCGCTTTTCCCCCCCACGGCCCCGCACACCATATTTCCAAAAAGACGGGGAATACCCCTATTATCTTATTCTGGAAGCTCCACTTGCGTATTTTGGGAGTGGAACCAGGAGCGGTAAATCCCGGCGATTAAGAAGCTTCTATCCCCGGGAAGTTTTAAAAATTAGTGCAGATGATGCCGCGGAACTGTCTTTAAATTCCGGGGAACGTGTAAAAGTGGTATCTCCTTTTGCCAGGCTGGAAACCGTAGTGGAAATCTCGGAAGCGCTTCCTGCCGGGACTCTTTCGTTACCCATATCTTTCCCGGGGGTACTGGATTTGTTCCGGATAACCAGGGACGACAGGAGGTCGCCTTCCCTGGAGCCTTTTTACGTCAAGCTGGAAAGGGTGAATCTGGATGAGTGAGGCCAAGGAAACACCTGAAATTAACATGGGGCGTATCAAAGAGATTATTGAAAGTTACCGGCACCAGAGGTGGCCGCTTATACCGCTGGTGCAGCAAATACAGGAAGAGTTTGGTTTTATACCGCCGCGCTCCATACCGGTTATAGCCGAAGCTTTAAATCTTTTCCCCAGCGAAGTGCAGGGGGTGGTATCGTTTTACGAGCAGCTGTATACCGAGCCCCGGGGCAGAAATATTGTCCGGGTATGCCGGGGCACTGCCTGCCACGTCCGCGGGGGTAAAACAGTTTTAAAGCTGGTAAAGCAACAGCTGAACCTGGGGGAAAACCAGACTTCGGATGACCTGGAATACACCCTGGAAACCGTGGCCTGCCTTGGTGTATGCGCCCTTTCACCCGGCATGGTTATAAACAACCAGGTTTACGGGCACATGAATCCCAAGAAAGTGAAACAGCTGTTAAGGCGGGAGGAGGGTGAAGAGTAATGGCACAGTGCACGGTACTTGTATGCCAGGGAACGGGCTGCTATTCCAGCGGCTCCGGCGAGGTGTTCCAGGCCCTGTGCCGCGAGGTGGAACGCCTGGGAATACCGGATACATACGTAGATTTTACCGGCTGTCACGGGTTTTGCGAACAGGGCCCTATAGTTATTGTTGAGCCGGAAGGCATTTTTTATGCCCGTGTGCAGCCTGAAGATGCTCCCGATATAGCAGGGATGCACTTGCAGGAAGGGAAATATGTAGAGCGGCTATTTTACCGGGACCCGGCCGGGAAAACGGTCCCCTATTACCGGGAAATAAATTTTTACCAGAAGCAGAACCGGGTTATATTACAGCACTGCGGCCATATAAACCCGGAAAAAATTGAACATTCCCTGGAAAAGGGTAAATACCAGGGTCTAAAAAAAGCGCTTCTAAACATGACGCCGCGCCAGGTTATGGAAGAAGTAAAAGAGGCAGGGTTGCGCGGCAGGGGCGGGGCCGGTTTTCCCACGGCCCGCAAGTGGGAGTTTTGTTATGATGCCCCCGGGCCCAAGAAATACGTGATTTGCAACGCGGATGAAGGTGATCCCGGGGCTTTCATGGACCGTTCCATACTGGAAGCTGATCCCCACGCAGTGGTGGAAGGGCTGGCCCTGGCCGGATATGCGGTGGGCGCCGACGAAGGTTATATTTACGTGCGTGCTGAATATCCACTTGCGGTTAGGCGCCTGAGAATAGCCTTGCAGCAGGCTTTTGAAAACGGATATTTGGGTGAAAATATTATGGAATCCGGTTTCAACTTCAACATAAACGTAAAAGAAGGGGCCGGTTCCTTTGTCTGTGGCGAAGAAACGGCCCTGATAGCTTCCATAGAAAGCCGCCGCGGCATGCCCCGCCCCCGTCCCCCTTTCCCGGCCCAGTCTGGCCTGGACGGCAAGCCCACGGTTATTAATAATGTAAAAAGCCTGGCTGCCGTGTCCTCCATTATTGGCCGGGGAGCGGAGTGGTTTTCCTCAATAGGTACTGAAAAGAGCCGTGGCACCGTAGTGTTTGCCCTTACGGGCAAGATTGCCAACAGCGGACTGGTGGAGGTTCCGGCGGGAACCCCCTTGTCTGCTATTGTTTTTGATATCGGGGGAGGCATACCCCGTGGCAAGCGGTTTAAGGCAGTGCAAACGGGTGGACCTTCGGGGGGATGTATTCCCGCTCCCTACATGGACACCCCGGTGGAATTTGAAAACCTGGCCAGCCTGGGCTCTATAATGGGCTCCGGCGGCATGGTAGTAATGGATGATAGCACATGTATGGTGGAAATTGCCCGTTATTTCTTGAGCTTTACCCAGTCAGAATCGTGCGGCAAGTGCACCCCCTGCCGCCTGGGAACCAGGCAGATGCTGGAAATACTTACCCGTATAACTGGTGGACGTGGGCGTGACGGCGATATAGACGCCCTGTACCGTATAGCCAAAACGGTAAAAGAAGGCTCGCTGTGCGGCCTGGGACAGACCTGTCCCAATCCTGTGCTTACCACCCTGAATTATTTCCGGGAGGAATACGAGGCGCATATAAAAGAAAAAAAATGTCCGGCTGCAGTGTGCGATGCCCTGATGATATCTCCCTGCCAGCACACCTGCCCCGTAGGTGTAGATGTGCCCCGTTACGTGGAAGCCATATCCCGCGGCGCTTACCTGGAAGCCGTAGAAGTTATACGGGAGCGCAACCCTTTTCCGGCTATCTGCGGAAGGATATGCCATCACCCCTGTGAATTGCGGTGCCGGCGCGGGGAGCTTGATGATTCCCTGGCTATAAGGGCTTTGAAAAGGTTCGCTGCAGACTGGTACTTTGAAAATAACCCGGGGACACCGGAACCTGAGCCCTTTGAACGCACCCGTCCTCAAAGTGTCGCCGTAGTAGGGGGTGGCCCGTGTGGACTTTCCGCTGCTTATTCTTTAGCCCGGATGGGTTACGGAGTTACGGTGCTGGAAGCCCTGCCCGTGGGAGGGGGCATGCTTTCGGTGGCCATCCCGGAGTTCCGTCTTCCGGAAGAAGTTATACGCAAGGAAATAGACTACATAGAAAAATGCGGGGTGGAAATAAGATACAACTACCCCGTTAATGTTAACTTTACCGTGGAAGATTTGAAACAGAGCGGGTTTGATGCCGTATTTATAGCCGCGGGAGCCCAAAAAAGCCAGCAGATAGGAATACCCGGTGAAATAGAAGACCTGGAGGGATTCTATTACGGGCTTCGTTTTCTGCGGGATGTTAAAACCGGGAAAGAAGTGCGGGTAGGCAAAAAAGTAATAGTTATCGGGGGCGGAAACGTGGCCCTGGATACCGCCCGCACGGCCCTGCGAATGGGGGCGGAAAAAGTAGAGATACTTTACCGCCGGACCCGGGAAGAGATGCCTGTTTCTGATTTTGAATACGAAGAAGCAGTGGCGGAAGGGATAAAGGTACACTTCCAGGCAAGCCCTACGCGGATTGTTAGCAGCGGCTGGAAGGTTACCGGGGTGCAGTGCATACGCATGAAACCCGGTGAACCCGGCAGTGACGGCAGGCGCCGTCCTGTGCCCGTTCCCGGGACCGAATATTTTGCAGAAGCCGATACGGTTTTTGCTTCGGTAGGCCAGGCACCGGATCTTTCCTTTTTGCCGCCAGACAGCGCCCTGGAACGTTCCAGGCTGGAGACCCTTTCCGTAGATGAAAACAGGCTGTCCACCAATGTTTCCGGGGTATTTGCCGGCGGTGATTTTGTTTCCGGACCTGGGATGGTTATAGAAGCTATAGCCGCGGGAAGAAGGGGAGCGCTGGCTATTGATAAACATTTCAGGGGTGATACTTCGCGGGTAGCAATGTATGACCTTTGGGAAGAGGCTTTCAGTAGCGGTAAAGATGAGGAAAGCGGGGAGCCAGAACCGGAAGAAGTAGACGAAGAGCTGGATGAAGAAGCCTGGAAACCGCAGTACCGGCCGCAGGTACCTCAACTGTCCCCGGAAGAGAGGAAACAGGGTTTTCAGGAAACGGAGCTAGGGTTGAGCGAAGAAGAAGCCCTGCGTGAAGCAAATCGTTGTCTAAGGTGCGACCTGGAGAGATAAAGGAGGGAGCAAGGTGAAATCAATTACCAGGCAGAAGCCCTATGAAGAAATAGCCGGGCAGCTGGAAAAATTCAGCCGTGTGTTTCTCGTGGGCTGCGGCACCTGTGCTACTGTAGTCCGGACAGGTGGCGTGGAACAGGTTGCGGCCATGGAAGGTAAGCTGCAGGAATCGGGTTTCCTGGTGACCGGCTGGACGGTAATACCTACGGCCTGCGATGAAATGACCGCCGCTTCAGCACAGGAAAATGAAACCGCCCTGGGGAACGCCAGCTGTATACTGGTCATGGCCTGTGCCCTGGGAGTGCAGCGGATGAGCCTGTACGTAAAAAAGCCGGTAATACCGGCACTTGACACCATGTTTATGGGTATGGAAGAAAGCCCGGGTTATTACGTGGAGGCGTGTGACCAGTGCGGTCAATGCATACTGGGCTATACAGCGGGTATTTGCCCTGTTACCGCCTGCCACAAGGGGTTGCTCAATGGTCCCTGCGGTGGAACCAACCGGGGTAAATGCGAGGTAGACACGGATAAAGACTGTGCTTTTACCCTTATCTACCAGCGGTTGAAAGAGCAGAACCGGTTGGAGTTGATGAAATACTACCATCCCCCCAGAAACGCCCAGGTAATACCTAAACCCAGGGTGAAATATCTGGATACAGAGGGGGTAGAACAGTGAACTTGAGTTTCAAGGAACTCCTGGATTCGGGGAAATTTGTGGTTACTGCGGAAGTCGCCCCTCCCAAGGGAACCAACCTGGAAGAAATGAATCATCACATTAACCTTTTAAAAGACAAGGTGGATGCCATAAACGTAACCGACCACCAGAGCTCGGTGATGCGCTTTCCCTCTGTAGGAGGAGGTATTGCTATTAAAGAACGGGGCGGTGAGCCCATTTTGCAGATGACCTGCCGGGACCGCAACCAGATGGCCTTGCAGTCCGATCTTCTTTTTGCGTATTCACGCGGGATCCATAATGTGCTGTGCCTTACCGGCGATGCCATTCCGGTGGGAGACCACCGGCAAGCCCGGGGAGTTTTTGAACTGGACTCGGTGCAGCTGCTACACGCCATTGCCCGGCTGGAATCGGGGATAGACCTGGGAGGGAGTGAGCTCAACGGGGCAGTTTCTTTCTGCAAGGGCGCTATCGTGACCCCGGAAGCAGATCCCCTGGAGCCACAGTTAAGCAAGTTTGAAAAAAAGGTAGAGGCTGGTGCTGAATTTTTCCAAACCCAGGCCATATACGACCTGGACAATTTTGCGGTTTTCATGGAGCAGGCCCGGGGATACCCCGTAAAGATTCTGGCCGGGATTGTCCTGCTTACTTCCGCCCCCATGGCAAGGTACATGTCGGAAAATGTGCCCGGTATCTTTGTTCCACAGCATTTGATCGACGAACTAAAAAGTGCGCCCAAAGGGGGCGCTTTAAGCAAGGGTATTGAAATTGCCGGACGAATGATAGCCTCCTTAAAGGATAACTCTGTATGCGATGGGGTACATATCATGGCTATCAACAAGGAAGAAGTAGTCCCCGACATCTTGGAAGCGGCGGGAATTTAACCTTCCCCGAACGCGACACGGGCGCGCGACACGGGGAGCGCGACACGGGGACGGTTCGTATTGGGATCATTCGGAAGTTTTGTGCGTAAAAGAGCCCACCCTTTAAGTTATAACCACCTGATTGATATTATAGCAAAAGAGTGAGCTCTGTAAAAGCTGCAC
>PWGO01000134.1 GCA_003554525.1 Syntrophomonadaceae bacterium
CGCGGCCTGAAGCCGCGAGCACGGAACATTTTATGCGCAAAGCAGCGAGCGAAGGTATAACACAGACCCGAGGCGGCACTGGTGCTTATTAGAGGTTAGTGGTTAGAAAATAAAAGACTTCCTTCAAAAAGTAAGACGCCAGATGCAAGATATACAAGATGTAAGATAAAAGACCCCCCACCTTTTTGGAAGGTGAGAGGTCAGAGGTCAGAAGTAAAAGATGAGAAAAAAGAGATCTTTTTAAGAAGTAAGAAGTAAGAGGCAAGATAAAAGACCCCCCCACCTTTAATTCCTCCCCCACCAGGGGGGAGGAAGATGTCTTCGGTATCAATGTTGGTGTTGCCACCGGGGAGATCGTGGGAGGAAGATGTTTTGCACCAATGTGGGTGCTGCTTGATACCGGGGTTGAAGCTACAACCTTTAGAAAGAAGAAATAAGATGGAACAGTAGCTGATATGGTAACTCATCATTTAAGGAGAATTTAAAAATAATATGGAGTAGTTAAAATAATATGGAGTAGTTAAAAGAAAGAGCGGGGAAGCTCTTTTTTATAGAGCTTCCCCGCTCTTATTTTCTCGTATTTATATCAGTTTAGTCGGCGGCGACGGCTTCAAAATTCATATCAAAGGTGATTTCCTGATCCCTGTATTCTTCTGGAGCACTGTCGTCCAGCCAGACATCTACTTCCATAAAAAAGCTTTCTGATAGTTCTAATGGTATTCCATCAGGCATACTAGTATCGAGAAAATCTTCAAATTCCTTCAGGCTCAGATCATTTTCACGGTAAACGTTAAACCTTAAATAATCGGTTAATTTGTTATCGCCTGCGTCAATTTCTACACTATCAGTTATAGCAGGAACATCTCCTTTATTTTTTACTTCAACATAAACCCAAAGACTATCTTTATCATCGGATTTTGGTACCAGGTTATCAATTTTTAACTCCAATCCCTTGCCGTCGTCAACAATACTGGCGTTAATTTCTTCTTCGGCCGTGCCGCCCCCGTATTCAAGTTTGTCTTCTACCAGGACTACATCTAACTCGCTTTCTTCTTCGATAGTAGTTTCTACAAACAATTCGTTAGCCCAGTCATAGGCAAATACGCCACCTGTTAGAAGCAAAAGTGCTGCCAAACCAAAAAAAAAATAACGAATCACTGTATTCCCCCTCCTTTTTTTATAAAGCTGCAAATTAATTTGCAACTTTATAATATCATAGCGTAAAATCTGTTTCAACAATATTTACCAGTAAAATGTGAAAAGCCGGGAAATTGAGGCAAATAACGAAAACAAGAAATTGGAAGCAAAAATTAAAGTAAGGAATCATGATATTGCAAAAATAATATTATCTGTTAAATAACCTTAAAAAATGGTAAACTTTAAACCGGGGTAAGAATTAGAATACCACAGGAGGTAAAATCAGGCCTGAATAGCAATCAAGCAAGTATGAAAGGAGGAGGTTGCGGTATGCTGCAGGAACCGGGAAAAATAGTATCACCCGCGGAAGCGGCCCAAATAATTAAAACAGGGGACACGGTAGCTTTTGATGGGTTTATTGGCATTGGTTTTGCTGAAGAGCTGGCAGCGGCGTTAGAGGAGAGGTATTTAAATACTGGCGAGCCTTCTGGCCTGACCTTTTTTTATGCCTCCGGGCTTGGCGACGGTGAGGCCAAAGGTTTGAACCGCCTGGCGCATGAAGGGTTGATTAAGAGACTGGTATGCGGTCATTACGGTTTAACCCCGGGGCTGGTTAAACTGGCCGTGGAAAATAAAATTGAAGCCTATAACTTGCCCCAGGGGGTTATTTCTTGCATGTTCCGTGACATAGCTGCTAAAAGACCAAGAACAATTACTTCGGTGGGGCTGGGGACTTTTGTAGATCCCCGCCGGGGGGGAGGAAAAATTAACGAATTAACCGTGGAAGACCTGGTGGAAGTAATTGAGTTCGACGGAAAAGAATATTTATCCTATAAGCCACTCCACATTGACGTGGCGGTTTTGAGAGGCACTACCGCGGACCTGGAAGGTAATATAAGCATGGAAAAAGAAGCCCTTACTTTGGATGGGCTGCCCATAGCCATGGCGGCGAAAAACTGCGGCGGAACAGTCCTGGTGCAGGTGGAAAGAACCGCTGACCGGGATGCTTTGCCTGTAAATCGCGTAAAAATACCCAAGGTGCTGGTGGACTGCGTGGTAGTAGCCAGGCCGGAGAACCATACCCAGACATACGCCACTTCTTACAACCCCGCCTACGCCGGTGAATTCCGGGTACCCCTGGAAACTTCCGGTTCTTACTCACTTGACGAGAAGAAAATCATGTCGCGCAGGGCGGCATTGGAATTGAGACAGAACCAGGTGGTAAACCTGGGTTTTGGGGCCCCGGAAGGCATTGCCGGTGTTGCCGCGGAAGAAGGTATACTGGACCTGATCCCCCTTACCGCGGAACCCGGGGTTATGGGAGGAATGCCTGCCGGTGGGCTGGACTTTGGGGCGGCCAGGAATGTTGATGCCATAGTGGACCAGGGATACCAGTTTGACTATTACGACGGCGGTGGGCTGGATGCAGCCTTCCTGGGTCTTGCCCAGGTGGATGAGCGGGGAAATTTAAATGTAAGCAGGTTTGGCCCCAGGCTTGCGGGGGCGGGAGGTTTTATAAATATAAGCCAGAATGCGGGAAAAGTAGTATTCCTGGGTGCATTTACGGCAGGCGGGTTGCAGCTGGAAGTTAAAAACGGGAAACTGGAAATAGCCCGGGAAGGAAAATACAAAAAATTTGTGAAGCAGGTAGAGCAGGTAACGTTTTCCGGGGAGGTAGCGATACAAAACCGCAAACCGGTCCTGTTTATCACCGAGAGGTGCGTGTTTCGGCTTGGCCGGCAGGGCCTGGAGCTTGCAGAGATAGCGCCGGGGGTTGACCTGGAAAAGGATATACTGGCCCATATGGAATTTGAGCCGGTTATAAAAGAAACCCCGCCTGCCATGGATTTGCGAATATTTGAAAACCAGCCCATGGGACTAAAGAAAGAGCTGACGGATATACCCATAAGGGAAAGGTTAACTTATGACCATAACAGGAATACTCTCTTTGTTAATTTTGAAAGCCTTTCCATACGTTCGCTCCAGGAAATAGAGGAAATAAAGCAGGAAGTGGAGAAAAAACTAAGCGGCCTGGACCACCGGGTTTATGCTGTAGTAAATTATCATAATTTTGATATTGTGCCGGAACTGGTTGACGCGTACGTGGAGATGGTTCATTACCTTACCGAAAGGTACTACCAGAAGGTGACCCGCTACTCTACCGGGGCTTTCCAAAAATTAAAGCTGGATACGCTTTTATAATAACTGCCCCGCAAAAGGGGTGGGGGTGTGGAAACCAATCAGGTCAGCAGCAGGTAAAAGCTTAACAGGCCGATAAGTATAAACACGCCCGAAGAAGTATATTTAATAACGGTGGCGGAAAAATAGCGGGCCAGGTACATGCTTGCGGAGATAGCCAGGGCATCCGCGGCAACCATACCGCAAATGACTCCCAGAAGAGTTTTTACCGGCGCGTTGTATTTTATTACGTAGGCTACGGTGGCCATTTGGGTTTTATCCCCGATTTCAGACAGGAAAAGCAGGACGGTGACGGTTAACAGGTGCTTTAGCCACCCGGTTTTAAACCCGGGGGAAGCCGGCTTTTCTGCAGACCTGCCGCTGCTGGTATTCTCTTTTTCTTTTACTGCAGTTTTTGTAAACCCTTTACCGGTTTTGCTGTTTTCATCTTTTTCTGCAAGCCTCCATATTCCAAAAGCAATAAAAGAAGCTGCAGCGGCAAATTGGAGATATTCCAGGTCTAAGGCGGTTCTCATGTAGTAACCGGCAAATACAGCCAAACCGTTGTTGAAAAAAGTAGCCAGGGCGACCCCGGCCAGGACCGTCCTGAAGGAGTATCGAGTAGCCAGAGTCATGGCCAAAAGCTGCGACTTGTCCCCCATTTCGGCTAAAAACACCATAAAAAATGCTCCCAGGAAAACCATCATGCAAGCCTCCACCCCTGGATTATTAAATTACCTGAAGATCATTTTTCGCTCTATTACTCCATAATCTTATAATAACTGAACCGGCGGAGCAATTAAACATTTTAATCAGTAAAAAAATTAGAGTTTAGAAAGAAAAAGCCCAACTTTAATAAGCGGGAAGGGGTAAGCAAGCAAAATAACCTGGGCGGTTGCCTTTTTTTAACGGGTTGTATTTTCTCTCTATACACAACACTTGCATTTTGTGGTATGGTTTTCTGGGGAAGGGACGTTTAGTGAACGGGGAAAAGTTAAAGGGATATAGCTGCCCGGGAAGGAAAGCTATAACAGGAACGCAAGGGTATAATGACGGAGGAGGTGCCGGAATGGAAAAAATCAATATAGCAATAGCGGGAACAGGCAACTGCGCCAGTGCGTTTTTGCAGGGAGTGGCAAAATACAGCCGCAGCCCCGGGGAAGCCATAGGGCTTATGAACCATGAGCTGGGGGGGTACCGCCCCGGTGATATTAACGTGGTGGCTGCTTTTGATATAGATGAACGCAAGGTGGGTAAAAGCCTGCGCGAAGCGCTGCGGGCTGAGCCAAACTGCACTTCTGTTTTTTGTGAAGATATCCCCGACTACCCCGTGACGGTAAAAATGGCCCCGGTAATGGACGGCGTATCCGGGCACATGAACGAATACCCGGAGCACAAGACTTTTGTTCCCTCTAACCGGGAACCCTGTTATGTGGCGGAGGAATTAAAGAAAAGCGGGGCGCAGCTTTTACTCCTGTACCTGCCGGTGGGCTCTGAACAGGCGGCCCGCTTTTATGCCGGAGCCTGCCTGGAAGCAGGAGTGGGGCTAATAAATGCCATACCGGTTTTTATTGCTTCGGAGGAAAAGTGGGCCAGAAAGTTCCAGGAAGAAGGCCTCCCCCTGGTTGGTGACGATATAAAGGGGCAGATGGGTGCCACCGTTATCCACCGGGCCCTGGCTCGCCTGTTTGAAGACCGTGGGATTGTCCTGGATCGCACCTACCAGCTTAATTTCGGGGGTAATACCGACTTTTTAAACATGCTGAACCTGGAGCGGGTAACTACCAAAAAAGAATCCAAGACCGGTGCGGTACAGTCTGAGTTGAGTTCTCCCTTGCCTTCGGGCAATATCCATATCGGGCCCAGTGATTACATACCCTGGTTGAACGATAAAAAAGTTTGCCATATTACCATGGAAGGCAGAGGCTACGGTGGGGTGCCTCTTACCCTGGAGGTAAAGCTGACCGTGGAAGATTCCCCCAACAGCGGCGGGGTAATGATAGACGCGGTGCGCTGTGCCAGGCTGGCTTTAGACCGGGGAACGGGGGGAATACTTACTTCTATTTCCGCTTATACCATGAAATCTCCCCCGCAGCAGTATACGGAAACGGAAGCCCTGGAAAAAGTTTACCAGTTTTTAAACGGGAAGATAGAAAGGTAAATTTTGCAACTGTTGTAGAGGGTGAAAGCTTAAAGGATAAGAAGACCAATTTTTATGCTTTTTTTGTTGGAAAGGGGAACTTTACGCGCCTTCCTGCGGTCTAAGTAATAAAGGAACTCAATAAACTCAATAAAGGGAGGCGGGCAAAA
>PWGO01000083.1 GCA_003554525.1 Syntrophomonadaceae bacterium
GCGGCAAAACTCGCAGGCTAAAGCCTGCTCAAACAGTTGCCGCGGCTTATCTTCAGCCGCTGCGCGCGTTTGATATAGCAAATCAATGCTCGCTGCCGGTATAAACACAACCCTTTTGCTTGCTGCACCACAGGACAAAGCTCGTTGCTCTTCCGTTAACTTCCCACCTCTCACCTCTCAAAAAAATTTTTGGGAGGTTGGTTGCTTATAGTTTATACTCCGATTATTACTGGCACTGCCCTTGTGAAATATGTCGAAGAGGTACAAATTTACCAACGATTTTTCAAATTTTTTAATAATTTTTTTTAAATAAAGTGGTTAACGGGAAGGAATCTATTAGGATATATAGAAATAAAATATCAAGAAAGTGGTGGAAAGTGGATCAAAGTGGAGGGCAGGAAGCAAAACTGGGAAGAAGTAGAGCAAGGCAAAGCAAAGTAGAGAAAGAGAAAGAGCAAGAGCAGGAAAAGCAGTTAAGGCGGGCAAGTAAACGGCAGGAGGCAGCACCGGAAAACCGGAGCCTGGAGGGTTGGTGTAAAAGCCAACCCTGAGTTAACAAGGGTGAAAAAGTGGGGAATTTACCATGTTCATGGGAGAATTCAAACACACTATTGATGGAAAAGGAAGGCTGATCGTCCCTTCCAGGTTCAGGGAGGGGCTGGGTGATAATTTTGTAGTCACCCGCGGACTGGATCATTGCCTTTTTGCTTACCCGCTGGAAGAGTGGCGCACCCTCGAGCAGAAGCTAAAACAGCTTCCCATGACCCGCGGTGATGCCAGGGCTTTTATGAGGCTGTTTTTTTCCGGTGCCATAGATGTAGAAGTAGACAAGCAAGGCAGGATACTTATTCCCCAGAACCTGAGAGAATATGCCCGGCTGGATAAGGAGGTAGTGGTAATAGGGGTTTCCAACAGGGTAGAAGTATGGAGCCAGGAATTGTGGGAAAAATACAGCTCCGAGGCAACCGAATCTTTTGAACAACTGGCGGAAAAACTGGATGACTTTGAATTGTAGCCAGTTATTAATTAAATGACCAAGTGACCAAGTGATATTGATACGGGGGGCTGTATTATTCACCGGCCAGTCTTAAAAGCTCAGGTAGTAAAATTACTGGATTTAAAACCGGACGGGATATATATTGATGGAACTTTGGGGGATGGAGGACACGCTCTTTCTATAAGCCACCATCTTTCTTCCGAAGGTATACTGGTGGGCATGGATATGGATGATGAAGCCCTGCGGCGAGCCCGGGAGAACCTGGAAAACTGCCGCAACCGGCTTATCCTGGTAAAGGAAAACTTTCGCAATATAAAGAGGGTACTTAAGGAAAACGGTATAAAAAGTGCGGAGGGTATAATTTTGGATCTGGGGGTTTCCAGTTACCAGGTGGATACCCCAAAACGCGGGTTTTCTTTTCATCACGATGCTCTTCTGGACATGCGTATGGATGGTGACTTGTCTTTAACGGCCCGGGAAGTAATTAACCGTTACCCCAGGAAGGAACTGGTCAGGGTATTCAAGGAGTTCGGGGAAGAAAGGTGGGCTTCCCGCATTGCTTCTTTTATTGAAGAACAACGGCAAAAAAAAGAGATTAACACTACCGGGGAGCTGGTAGAATTAATTAAATCCGCCGTGCCGGCCCGGTTTCGCCGGAGCGGGGGTCACCCGGCCAGGAAGGTATTCCAGGCCTTGCGTATAGAGGTAAATCAAGAGCTGGATAATTTAAAAACTGTGTTACCTGAAGGTGCAGACGTCCTGAGTGAAGGGGGCAGATTTGCGGTTATTAGCTATCATTCCCTGGAAGACCGGGCGGTAAAGCATTTTTTTAGAAAGCGGTCTTCCTGCACCTGTCCGCCGGAAATGCCCCTTTGCAGGTGTGAACCGGATATGAAAGTAATTACCCGTCGGCCGGTAGTGCCCGGTGAAGAAGAAATAGAAGAAAACCCGAGGGCAAGAAGTGCCAGGTTAAGGGTGGCGGAAAAAAGGCGGTTCTAATTTGAAAAGAAGGTGAATAAATTGTTAGAGGCTAAAGAATTAAGGTTACCCCAACCGCAGCGAGAAAAAAGATATACCCGTCTACCTGGAGAAAAGGCACAGCCCGCTCCGAAAGCCAAAGCCAGGGTAATGCTTGTTTGCCTGGTAGCTGCATGCGCTTTAATGGGCCTGGCGGTGCTGGTCCAGTATTCACGTATGGTGGCGGTTTCCAGGGATATTCAACGGACGGAGCACAGTATAGAGCAAAACCTGGAAGAAAACCGGGTGCTGAAACAGGAAGTGGCGCAGCTTGGCTCCCTGGAGAGGATTGAAAAAATTGCAAGAGAGGAAAAAGGTATGCACAAGCCGAATAGTGAACAGATCTTTTTACTTTCTGAACCAGGGGAAGACACACGTCTTTTCGGGGAGGATTGATTTTTATTGCCCCAGTATTCGGTGTCCCCGGTAAACGTAAAAAAAAGACTGTTTTATTTGTTTATTGCCTTTTTTGCTTTGAGCCTTGTGTTAATTCTTCGCCTGGCCTGGATACAGATAGTGCAGGCAGAAGAGTTATATGACAGGGCGTGGGAGCAATGGAACCGTACCGTGCCGGCTCAATCGCCACGCGGATCTATATACGACCGTCAACAGGTTCTACTGGCGGGAAGTTCAACAGTGGAAACCGTGGTAGCCATCCCCCCTCGTATTAAAAATCCCCGAGAAACAGCGGAAGCCCTGGCGGAAGTACTGGAAATGCCCGGGGAGCAAATTAAAGAAGTAATTACCATGGACCGTTCTGCCGTTTACCTCAAAAGAAAAGTAGACGATGAAACAGCCAAAAAGATCCGGGAAATGGAGTTAAAGGGGGTTACTTTCACCCCGGAAGGAGAACGCTTTTATCCCCACAGCAGCCTTGCATCCCAGGTTATGGGGTTTGTTGGAATAGACCAGGGATGGGGTGGTCTGGAAATATACTATGATAACGAACTGCAGGGAAGTGAAGGCCGGATGTACTTCCCTTCCGATGCCAGGGGAGAGCAAATTCCCCATGAAATAAAGAGGTTTGCACCTCCGCGGCAAGGTATGGACCTGCACCTGACTATAGACCAGACTATACAGCACATTATGGAAAGGGAACTGTCCCGGGCTTATGTAGAACACGAAGCGAAAAGGGTTATGGGGCTGGCTGTAGATCCTCAAACCGGTGAGATTCTGGCTGCTTCAAGCAAACCGGATTTTGAGCCGGGCAAGTATGCCGAATACAGTCCACGGCGTTGGAGCCTGGCGCCGGTTACGGACAGTTTTGAGCCCGGCTCTACCTTAAAACTGGTTACCCTTGCCGCAGCCATAGAGCAGGGAATATACCATGAAGAGGAAGGATTTTACTGTCCCGGTCATAAAGAAGTATCGGGCATTAACATTGGTTGCTGGACGGGGGACGGCCACGGAGATATAAATTACCTGGAGGCGGTGCAGGGGTCCTGTAATCCTGCTTTTATTACCATGGGTCAGAAACTGGGTAAGGAAAAACTGTTTAGCTACCTGGAAGGGTTTGGTTACGGGGCCCGGACGGGAATAGATTATCCCGGTGAAGGAAGGGGAAATCTTTTTGCCCCGGAAAATATAGGCCCCGTAGAGCTGGCTACTTCATCGTTTGGCCAGGGGGTTTCCGTCACCCCGCTGCAGCAGGCCATGGCTGTATCTGCCCAGGCCAACGGGGGCGACCTTTTAAAGCCTTACCTGGTTAAAGAAATCCGCGATGAAGAAGGTGACCTGGCAGAAGAAAACCAGCCGGAAAAAATACGGCAGGTTATATCCAGGGAAACTTCTCAAGAAGTAACGGACACAATGGTAAGTGTGGTTGAAGAAGGAAGCGGCATTAATGCTGCTATTGAAGGTTACCGTGTAGCAGGTAAAACCGGAACGGCACAAAAAGTAGGCCCCGAAGGCACTTACCTGCCGGGAGAATTCATATTATCCTTCATTGGTTTTGCCCCGGCGGATGACCCCCAGGTATTAATTTACGTAGCGGTAGACGGTTCTACCAGGGGCGCGCAGTGGGGAGGCCAGGTAAGCGCACCCCTTTTCAGGCGTATTATGGAGGATGTTTTAAGCTATAAAGAAATATACCCTGACAACACTTTGTCTCCGCAGCAGATAGATATGGTGGAAGTGCCGGATTTAACAGGTTTGTCGGAAGAGGAGGCAGCTGAGCGTCTGTTTGAAAAGGAGTTGAAATTAAAAATAGTAGGAGATGGAGACCGTATTGTAAAACAGGTTCCTTCGGGAGGCAGCGAGGTTCCTGCCCGCACCAGGGTTATTGCATATTCAAAAGACCGGGAACTGGCCCCGGAAGAAACCGTAGTGCCAGACATGAGCGGGTTTACCATACGGGAAGCCAGCAAAGTTGCCGGCTGGGTGGACCTGGACCTCAAAGTAGATGGAAGCGGAATTGCAACCCGCCAGGACCTGGAGCCCGGGGAGGTTGTAGAGCGTGGGGTAAGGTTAGAGGTAGAATTTCAATCCCTGGAGGAATAAATAACTAAAGGGCATAGGTCAGGCAGCTGGAGTAAATAATAATATTATTTGTAAATAACTACTCAAGCCAAGCCAAGCAAAAGTAAGTTAAGAGGCATTGTGCTTAGCGGGGACGGTTCGAGCGTCACTTTAGCTGTGCGCAAGGCCGAAGGGAAGACGATGGAACCGTCCCCCTGGCGCAGTCCCCCTGGCGCAGTCCCCCTGGCGCAGCAGTGGATGCCCGAGTAGTTGCATTTGTAAATTATTTTTATAATCCGGGGTGGTATTATGCATTAATTTTGCCTGCGAGACAGGATAAAATTTTAAGGAGAGTTGGCGTATGCCAGTAAAGATGGGAAATATTTTAGAAGCGCTTGTTATTAAAGAAGCAAACGTTTCTCCTGGGGAAGAAGTTGCCGGACTGGCCTATCACACGGATGAGGTAAGGCCGGGGTGCCTGTTTTTTGCCCTGCCGGGGACCAGGTACCATGGGTTTGAATTTGTTTCCCGGGCGGCAGAAAAAGGTGCTTCTGCAGTGGTTGTTGAACGGGATGCTCCCGATACGGGAGTGCCCAGCATCAGGGTTCCCGATGTGCGGCTTGCGCTGGCTGTAGCTTCTGATATATTTTATAATTCACCCTCGTTGAAGTTGAGGGTTTTTGGGGTTACCGGGACTAATGGGAAAACTACTACCACCCACTTGATAAAGCGTATTATAGAGCAGGCCGGACACCCTGCCGGTTTGTTGGGAACCGTGGATTACCAGGTTGGTGAGGAAAGTATTCCCGTCAGGGCCACTACTCCGGAAGCCAGTGACTTACAGTATATATTAAGCTGTATGAGGGAAAAAGAACTTATGCATGCTGTCGTGGAGGTGTCTTCTCACGCCCTGGAATGGAAAAGGGTAGCGGGGATTAATTTTGATGTAGCTGTGTTAACCAACATCACCGGAGATCACCTTGATTTTCACGGTGATTTTAATTCTTACCTGGGGGCAAAAACCTCCCTGTTTGCCAGGATGGGGGGAAGCTTCCTGGGCCAGGGAAGGCCAAGGGTGGCTGTATTAAATTCGGACGATCCGCACAGCGGTCATATTTCCCGCATGACACCTTGTCAGGTGATAACATACGGAATAAACGATTTTTCGGACGTGGCAGTTGCCGGGATGGAGGTAGGTCGGGATAGAACCCGTTTTACTGCGGAAACATTTGCCGGAAAGGTGGAAATAAGCCTGCAGTTAAGGGGCAGGTTTAACCTTTACAATGCAGCCGCGGCAATAGCAGCCGGGCTGGCGGAAGGAGTGGATCTCCGGGTAATTAAAGAAGCCCTGGAAAAAGTCGAAGGAATCCCCGGCAGGTTTGAGAAAGTTGATGCCGGACAGGTATTTACTGTAATAGTGGACTACGCTCATACGGTTGATGGGCTGGAAAATGTTTTGTTGACTGCCAGGGAGTTGTTATCCGGGGGAAGGCTTATCACCGTATTTGGATGCGGGGGAGACCGGGACAGTGAAAAACGTCCCCTGATGGGCAAAAAAGCTGCGGGGTACAGTGATATATGTATTATAACCTCCGACAATCCACGCAGCGAAGCCCCCGCTTCTATAATAGAAGAGGTTATCCCCGGGGTGGAAGAACACATGCCCTCCCGCCAGTACCGGGCTATCGAAGATCGGGAAGAGGCTATAAAGGAGGCAGTTGGTATGGCCAGGGAAAACGATATAGTGGTTATTGCCGGCAAGGGGCATGAAGAATACCAGGTGTTTAAAGAGCGGGTGATTCCTTTCAGCGACCGGGAAACAGCCCGCCGGGCAATTAAAGAGTTACTGTAAGTTTTGCGGGGGTGAGGAAGAATAAAATAATCCGGCACTCAACATAATTATAATTCTGCTGCCCGCCAATCAGGTTTGTTCCGGGGGAAAGGTGGTTGTGTTTACCGGCGACCGGCGTGAAATTAAAACCGGTTAACCAAGATTCCGGTTTAAGCCGGAAGGCGGTAAATACAACCACCCCGGGCAGAGCAGAAAACCGTGTAATAAAATAAATGTGCTCCCTTTAGACGGGTTGAGTGCCGGATGTATATATGTTAAATTAGTTAACTGTTGCACCTCTATCCTGGGCAATTACCATAAGTCTAATAAAGTAAGTCTAATAAAGTAAGTCTAATAAAGTAAGTCTAATAAAGTTTAATAAAATACTAACAGGAAGGATATACATGGAAATATCAGTAGGAGAAATAGCACTGGCTGTCGGGGGCACTGTTGTCCAGGGTTTTCCTGGCGCCCCGGTTACAGGTGTGTGCATAGATTCCCGGGAGATAAAACCGGGAGAGTGGTTTGTTCCCCTGGAGGGGGAACAAACCGACGGGCATTATTTTATAGCTGATGCTTTCCATAAAGGAGCAGCAGGAGCGTTTGTTTCCCGGGATATTGATACGGTTGGTCTCCGTGAGGCGGCGTTAGTTAAAGTAAAAGACACTTTAAAAGCTCTCCAGGACCTGGCCCGGTATTACCGCGGCAAATTCCAGGTAGATGTTGTAGGGATAACGGGAAGTAGCGGAAAAACTACCACCAAGGATTTTATGGCCTCCGTCCTTTCTCAGCAATACCGGGTTTTAAAAACGGAAGGAAACCTGAACAATGAAATTGGTTTACCTCTTATGCTCTTGCGCCTGGAAGAGCACCACCAGGTAGCGGTCCTGGAAATGGGGATGAGCGCCCGGGGAGAAATTGAGCTGTTGACCCGGATATCTTCTCCCTCCTGTGGAGTTATTACCAACATTGGCGATGCTCACCTGGAAATACTAGGTTCCAGGGAAGAAATAGCCAGGGCCAAGACGGAACTTTTGAAAAACCTTCCTGAAGAAAGCACTGCGCTGATAAACGGTGATGATCCACTTTTGCTGGAGCACAGCAGGGGTTTTGGGGGAAAGCTCTACCTGTACGGGTGGGATAAATATAATCATTTTCAAGTAAAACGGGCACTAATAAACCGTCAGGACAGCCATTTTGAAGTGGCTTTTCCGGGCAGCGCCGGGAGGGAAGAATTCAGCATCCCCTTACCCGGCCGGCATAACGTGGCTAATGCGCTTGCTTCCCTGTCGGTGGGGTATTTGATGGGAATGACGCCGGAATTAATGCGCGAAGGTTTAAAGAACAGCGAGCTTACCTGGGGGAGACTGGAAATTAAGGAAGGGAAGCAACCGGGTGTGAAAATTATAGATGACAGCTATAACGCCAATCCCGATTCTGTGAAGGCTTCATTGGAAGTGGCAAAGGAACTTTCCCCACCGGAAAAAATGATACTGGTACTGGGAGACATGCTGGAGCTGGGGGAGGTTTCAGAGAGCAGGCACCGCGAAATCGGGCAAATAGTTGGGGAAATGGCTCCCCGGAACCTGCTGACCGTGGGAAGCTGGTCGGAATATATTAAAGAAGAAGCGTCTTTAAGAGGGGTGCCTGCGTGTCATTTCAGAGATGCCCATGATGCATGGGAGTATTTATGTAATTTGTACCTGGAGGAAGGAACTTTTATTTTGCTGAAAGGGTCAAGGGGTATAAAACTAGATGAAATTGTTAGAAAAATGACTAAGTAAGTAAAAGGCACTGAAGGCAGCAACCGGGTGGGAGGTAACAAAATGGAAGAAAGGATAATCATAATTGCAGTAGCGGCGTTTATAATAAGCACCCTTTTGTGCCCTTTGTTCATCGCTTATTCTCGCAGGGCTCAGTTTCAGCAGCAGGTAAGGGAAGATGGTCCGCAGAGCCACATGGTAAAAAAGGGTACTCCCACCATGGGCGGGCTGGTATTTTTGGCCGGGGCTTTAATAAGTTTGATTATTTTTGCCCGGCCTTTCACCTGGTTTTTGGGGCTGGCTCTTTTGGTTACCTTGTGGAGCGCTTTTATTGGTTGGCTGGATGATTATGCGAAAGTATCGCATTCCCGCTCGCTGGGCCTTAAAGCTCGAAACAAACTTTTGGGGCAGCTGTTGTTAACCTTGATATTTGTTTTTATCCTGGATACGATGGGGCATTCTACCGAGGTGTTTATTCCTTTTACTGATATGTCTGTGGAGACAGGCATGCTGTACCCGGTGCTGGTGTTTTTAATGATCACGGGATCAACCAACGCGGTTAATCTAACCGATGGCATTGATGGCCTGGCTGCCGGTTCAAGTATTATTGCCTTGATGGCTTTCCTGGTTTTGTCAACAACAACCCAGTCAGGTGACCTGGCCTATTTTTGTGCCGCCCTGGTTGGTGCTGTTTTTGGGTTTCTTATATTTAACCTGCACCCTGCCAGGCTGTTTATGGGAGATGTAGGTTCCCTGGCCCTGGGGGGAGCCCTGGCCGGGATTGCTGTATTAACCAAGGCGGAACTTGCCCTGGTGGTGATAGGAGGCCTGTTTATTCTGGAAACGGTTTCGGTGATGCTGCAAGTATTGTTTTTCAAGTTAACCGGCCGGAGAATCTTTTTGATGAGCCCCCTGCATCATCACCTGGAACTAAAGGGATGGTCGGAATGGCAGGTAGTAACCTTCCTGTGGGCCCTGGCTTTTCTTTTTGCTGTAGTTGGTTTAATAGAAGTTACGGGAGGCTGGTTTTAGAAAGAAGGCGTATAGTCTAACCGGGAGGAGATTGCTGTGCTAGAAAAGATAAAAAACAAAAAAGTACTGGTTGTAGGCCTGGCCCGTAGCGGGAAAGCAGCGGTAAAGCTTTTGGCGGCAAAGGGAGCCCGAGAAATAGTGGCTAACGATTTAAACGAGCGTACCAGCCTGGATTTGAGCTACGGGGAAAGAAAAGGGGCTTGCATAAAACTGGTGACCGGCGGCCACCCTCCTGGTATAGTTACCGGCGACTTGGAACTGGTGGTAAAAAGCCCGGGTGTGCCTTACCACCTGGATATATTTAAAGAGGTGCAGTCCAGGGGTATACCGGTAATATCGGAAATAGAGCTGGCTTACCCCTATATCAAATCTCCAGTAGTAGGGATAACCGGTACCAACGGTAAAACTACTACTACCATGCTGACTGCGGAGATGTACCGGGAAGGCGGCTGGGGAAATTCTGTAGCTGCCGGCAATATTGGCCTGCCTCTATGTGAAGTAGCGGAAAAGACCGGAGAAGGGGAAATGGTTGTGGCGGAATTAAGCAGTTTTCAGCTGGGCGATATTGAAAATTTCCGCCCCTGGGTAGCAGCAATACTCAATCTTACGGAAGACCACATGGATTATCACGGCACCATGGAGGACTATGTAGCAGCCAAGAGCAATATACTGGTAAACCAGACGGCTTCTGATGTAGCCGTGTTTAACGCGGATGACCGCCTGGTGGAGCCGCTGGCCGAGAAAGCTGCGGGGCAGGTAGTCTGGTTTAGCAGGCAAAAAAAAGTTCCCGGTTTTTGCCTTTTTAGAGGGATAGTGGGCCTGAACTGGAACGGGAAATTCCAGGAAGCCTGCCCCCTGGAGGAACTTTCCTTAAAAGGAGAGCACAACCTGGAAAATGCGCTGGCTGCTTCTGCGGCCGCATGGGCCGGGGGAGTGGACCTGGAAGCGGTAGGCCGGGTCCTCCGCAATTTTAAAGGGGTGGAGCACCGCCTGGAGCTGGTAGAGGAAATATCGGGCGTAACTTTTATTAACGATTCCAAGGCAACCAATCCAGAGGCGGCGGTAAAAGCAATAACCTCCTTTTCTGGGCCCAGAATACTAATAGCCGGCGGCAAAGACAAGGGTGCGGATTATTCTTTCCTGGCAAAGTATATTAAGGAGGAGATCAAGTTTTTGGTGGTGCTGGGGGAGACGGCTCCCCGGATTATCGCTGCCGTGGGGGGAGTTAATTTTTCTGCTTACCGGGAGGTTGGGGATCTCCGGGAAGCGGTTCAAATTGCCTGGGAAAACTCCTCCCCCGGCGATGTGGTTCTGCTATCTCCGGCGTGTGCCAGCTGGGATATGTTTGAGGATTATGAGCAGAGGGGTCGCATGTTTAAAGAAGCGGTTTTTTCTCTTAAGTAAAAAGAAATTTTACGGGAGCGTATAGCCATGATGCAGGAAAAAAAGCGTGATTTTGATTTTCTACTTCTGCTGGTAACTCTTACCTTGATGGGAGTAGGGCTTATAATGGTTTTTAGCTCCAGCTATGTAGTGGCGGAAGAACAACTGGGTGACAGGTTCTTTTACCTTCGCCGGCAGGGTTTTTGGGCCTTGCTGGGGCTGGGGGGAATGTATTTTTTCTCCCGTTTTGATTACCGCCACCTGCGGCGCCTGGCCCCGGTACTGGTGTTGATAAACTTTATCCTGCTGACCATGGTATTCGTCCCGGGTTTGGGACTTGAAGTAAAAGACGCGCAGCGCTGGATAGGCATTGGAAGCATAACCATTCAGCCCTCGGAGTTTACCAAGCTTAGCATGGTAATTTTTACGGCGGCTTTTTTTAGCAGCCGAAGCATAAAAATTGACAGATTTTGGTCCAGCACTTTTATACCTGTTCTGGTTATGGGTTTATCTTTTCTTTTTATAGTTCAACAGCCCGACCTGGGAAGCGCACTGGTAATAGCGCTGGGGACGGCAACCTTAATCTTTGTTGCCGGGGTGCCCTGGCAACAGCTTGCTGCCATGTCGGCCCTGGCCATACCAGCGGTAGGTTACCTGGCGATCAGTGAATCTTACCGTTTTAAAAGGCTGATATCTTTTTTGGATCCCTGGGCCGATCCTACCGGAACAGGGTACCATATAATTCAGTCGCTGTATGCGTTGGGCCCGGGGGGGCTTTTCGGGGTAGGACTGGGGCAGAGCCGGCAGAAGTTTTACTACTTGCCGGAGCCCCACAACGATTTTATATTTTCCATTATAGGGGAGGAACTGGGGTTTATTGGCGCGGTAACAGTACTGTTGCTGTTTTTTGTCCTGCTTTGGAGGGGGCTGAAAATAGCATTGACCATAAACGAAATTTTTGGGAGCCTTTTGGCGGCAGGGATAACGATAATGCTAGGGGTCCAGGTGCTGGTTAACATTGGCGTGGTAACCGGATCCCTGCCGGTAACGGGCTTGAACCTTCCCCTGGTCAGTTTTGGGGGAAGTTCACTGTTCTTGACCCTGTGCAGTATAGGAATACTGCTAAATCTTTCGCGGCATGCCGGGGAACAGTAGAAAGAAAGTAAACCGCCCGGTTTTATTTTATAAGTTTGTTTTATAAGTTTATTTTATAAGCTTAAAGGTTAAAAAATGCCGTGGGCTGATACATTAATAATTTAGTTAGAGAGGGTTAATAAAATGCGTGTGCTGTTGTGTGGAGGGGGTACAGGCGGGCATATCTACCCCGCCCTGGCCCTGGCCCGGCATATAAAAAAGAAAGAAAAACAGGCGGAGGTGCTTTTCGTGGGAGCCGAGCGGGGACTGGAAACCAGGCTGGTGCCGGAAGCAGGTTTTAAACTGGAAACAATACCGGTTCGCTCCTATGAAAAAAAAATAAAAGAATTGATTCCGGCGGGATGGGATTTGTCCAGGAGCAGCAGCCGGGTAAACCGGATACTCTGGAAATTCCGTCCTCACGTGGTAGCGGGGACCGGCGGCTATGCTTCGGGCCCGGTGGTGTTGTGGTCCCGCCTCCGGGGCTACCCTGCTGTGATCCATGAGCAAAACGCCATTCCCGGGAAAACCAACCGCCTGCTGGCCCCCCTGGTGAACTACGTATGCCTTTCCTACGAGAATTCGGGGCAGTATTTTGGGGGCCGGGTTAAAACGATTCTAACCGGGAACCCCCGGGGCAGCGAAGTCAAGTTTTATGCCAGGGAAGAAGGCCTTAACACCTGGGGGCTTTCGCCGCAGAAGAAAACACTGATTGTTTTTGGGGGAAGCCAGGGAGCGCAAAAGATAAATGAAATAATGGTGGAGAGTTTAAAGCAAAAATTACTGCCCCAGGGAGCCCAGGTGCTTTATGTAACGGGGGACCGCTATTACGAAGAAGTAGCTCGGGAGCTTGAGAACATAAAGGTGGAAGGAGTTATAACGGTTCCCTATATCAAAGACATGCCCGCCGCCCTGGCGGCAGCGGACCTGGTGGTATCACGGGCCGGGGCTACGGCGCTGGCAGAAATAAACGCCAGGGGAGTGCCTTCCCTGCTGATACCTTCACCCAACGTGGTCCATAACCACCAGTACTACAACGCCCGGGTGCTGGAAGAAAAAGGAGCAGCCAGGATTATACTGGAAAAAGATTTTTCCGCCCATTTATTTTCCAGCCAGGTAAAATTCCTTTTGGAAAATGAAAACAAGTTAGAAGAAATGAAAGTAAAAAGCAAAGAATTGGGAATGCCGGAGGCGGCGGAAAGAATGTTTGACTGTATGAAACAAATAATAAAAAACAGCATACTATAAATATGTGCTTTAGGAGGATAGCCTTGGAGCTAAACAAAGAGTTTTCCCGGTTTAAGAATGGTGTAAAAGAAAATTATCCCCTGTCCCTGTTGACCTCCTTCCGAGTAGGCGGCCCATGCGATTACCTGGTGCAGCCTGCTACTGTGGAAGAGCTGTCGGAGACAATAAAATCTTGCCGCCGGTACGGCGTTTACTATAAAGTAATTGGCCGGGGAACCAATATTCTGGTAAGAGACGGCGGCATCAGGGGTGTGGTAATACATATAGGGGAAGATTTCAGCTACTGGGAGTTGCAAGGAAATAAAGTCCACGCAGGTTCAGCCGTATATTTACCCCGGCTGGCCCGGGAAGTTATCCCGGAAGGGTTAAGTGGCCTGGAATTCGCATCGGGTATTCCGGGTTCCCTGGGGGGTGCCCTGGTAATGAATGCTGGCGCTTACGGGAGGACCCTGGGCGACCTGGTAGAAAAGGTAACTTACCTGGAGCCGGACGGTATTATCAAAGAGCTTCCCTCCAGTGAAATAAATTTTGCTTACCGGTGGAGCAGCTTCAAGGAAAAAAAAGGCATTATAGTGGCAGCCAGGTTAAAACTAAAACAAGATGACCCACACCAGATACAGGGTAGAGTAGAGGAAATCCTGGAGCAAAGACGCCAAAAGCAGCCTTCCCTGCCCAGCGCCGGGAGCGTATTTAAAAATCCTCCTTCCGCCCCGGCGGGCCGGTTAATTGAGGATGCGGGCTGCAAGGGCATGCAAGTTGGTGAGGCTCTGGTTTCGCCAAAACACGCCAACTTTATAGTAAATTCCGGGCAGGCCAAAGCTGCAGACATATTAAAGCTGATTTCTGCCGTGCAGGAGAAAGTGAAGGAACATGTGGGGATAGACCTCCACCTGGAAATTGAAGTGGTGGGAGAAGACTAAAACAGAGGTGTATAAACGTGGAATATCTGCTGATAAAAGGCGGGAAAAAATTAAAGGGCCGGCTTTCGGTAGAAGGGGCCAAGAATTCGGTTTTACCCGTTTTAGCTGCTGCAATTCTAAACAGCAGCAACAAGGGGATATGGTTGAGCAATATCCCGCGGTTGAATGATGTAAAAATTATGTATTCTATCCTCCAGGAGCTGGGGGTAGAGGTTAAGGATAAAGAAACCAAAGCTTACCTGGATACTACCGGGATAAACCGGCACAGTATACCGGAGCACTTGATGAGGAAAATGCGTTCCAGTATATTTCTCATGGGGCCTTTACTGGGCCGACTGGGGCGGGCCTGTGTAAGTCACCCCGGGGGATGCTCCATCGGGGCACGCCCAATTGACCTCCACCTCAAGGGGTTGAATAAAATGGGGGTAAAAATAACGGAAAAGCAAGGAAGCATTGAAGCTTCCGGCTTTCCCCGGGCGGCGGATATACACCTGGATTATCCCAGCGTGGGCGCTACGGAAAACCTGGTAATGGCGGCTTCACTTGCCAGGGGTAAAACGGTAATACGCAACGCGGCCAGGGAACCGGAAATAGTGGACCTGCAGAATTTTTTAAACGCCATGGGCGCCAAGATTTCCGGGGCGGGAACCGAGGCAATTAAAATAAAAGGCGTGGAATCTTTATCGGGGGTGGACTACGAGGTTATTCCGGACCGCATTGTAGCCGGGACGTATCTTATAGCCGCCGCTGCTACAGGGGGCGAGGTGCTCCTGGAGAATGTTATTCCCCGGCACCTGGAGGCGCTCAGCGCCAAGCTGAAAGAAGCGGGGGTAAATATTGAAACCGGAGATGACTACATAAGTTTAAACGGGGGCGGATCCATGCCGGTTGAAGTTCGCACTTATCCTTACCCGGGTTTTTCTACGGATCTGCAGCCTCCCATGCTTTCTTTTCTTACCCGGCTAGACGGAGTAAGCAGGGTAATAGAAAATGTTTTTGAATCGCGGTTCAGGCACGTGGAGGAACTGTGCAAAATGGGAGCCAGTATAGAAAGAAAGGGAAGGATGGCACTGGTCAGGGGAGGCGCCAGGTTGACGGGAGCCCTGGTGGAAGCAGGGGACCTGCGTGCTGCGGCCGCCCTGGTGGTTGCAGGCCTGGCGGCGGAAGGGGAGACCCGGGTGCACGGCTTGTTTCATCTGGATAGGGGATACGAAAAGATGGAAGAGAAACTGCGTCAATTAGACGCCTGCATAGAAAGGTGTGTGGTATCAAATGCGGAATACCGCCGCTGGAGTTCCTGAAATATATTCGTTTAAAAAGTGGAATGAAAGAAAAAAAAGTTTAAGAAAACGGAGGCGCAGGAGGAAGAAAATAAAGTGGACGAGCCTGGTGTATTTTATAACTTGTATATTGGTCGTGACAGGAGTAATTTATTACTTGAACGGAAGCGTGGAATTTATTAACATAAAGGGGGCAGGTACGCTACCGGAGGAAGAGATATTAAAGAAAGCGGAATTGGAAAACGGACTGCACCGCCGGGAGCTACTTGCAGGCGGTTACCTGGAGCGTGTTATCGAGCACCCCCAGATTAAAAAAGCCGCTTTAACCGGGGTAAACTGGCAGGGAATAGAAATAGAGGTGGAGAAAAGAGAACCCCGGGTAATGCTTTTAAAAGAAGGGGAGTACTGGCTGGCGGACGGGGAAGGGGTAATTATTGAAAAAGCGAACCTGGATAAAGAAGAAGATTATTTAATTATTACCGGGCTGGAAAAGTTAAATGAAATAAAAGCAGGAAAGAAGCTGTTAAAAACAGAATACGGTAAAGCAGTGCAGGATATATTCACCCTGGCCGCGGAATGGGATCGACTACCAGTAGCAGAGTTGAATTTAAGCAGCCTGGATAACGTAAAAGCCTATACATATAATGGAATGGAAATCTGGCTGGGAGATGGTAGGAATTTGTCAGACAAGGTCGAATTAGTAAGAAGGGGATTACTTTACATATCATTTGAAGATGACCCCGGGATAGTGGACATGCGTTACGATGACAGGTTTATTGTTTCTCCCCGCTAAGGTATAAGGTATAATTAATAATTGGCAGTAAATGCCCGGGTGATTACAATATATATAAATAAATAGAAACAGGGACAGAAACAGGGAAGGAAATTAATGGAGGGTGTTGAACCTGTGTAAGTGTGGTTGTTTAAAGCCGGGAACATATCCCAGGTTATGGCAATAAACTGCAGGGCATTCAAGAATATAGGGGGTGCGAGTTTGAAGAGAAAGGACCTGGTAGTAGGAATAGACGTAGGAACTTCTCACGTGAGGGTTATTGTAGGAGAACCTCTTCCCGATAACACGGTTAATATTGTCGGGGTGGGCTTGAGTTCTTCCCAGGGTTTAAAAAAAGGCGTAATTGTAGACCTGGATAAAACCACTCAATCCATAACCAGTGCTGTGGAAGAAGCAGAAAGAATGGTGGGGTTTGACATAAAGGAAGCCTATGTGGGTCTGGTAGGCATGAACGTTGAACTGGTTCCCAATAAAGGTGTAGTAGCGGTAACTTCCGAGGACCGGGAAATAACCGGGGAAGATGTAGACAGGGTAATGCAGTCCACCAGGGTAATTCCCCTGGCTTCCGACCGGGAAATTGTCAACGTGATCCCGCGTCAATTTATTGTAGATGGCTATGATGGCATAAGAGATCCCGTGGGGATGCTGGGGGTGCGCCTGGAAGTTGACGCCTTGATAATTACCGCTACCATCACCACCCTGCGGAACCTCATGAGGTGTGTGAACCGGGCCGGGATAGAAGTAAGCGGCCTGGTGTTGCAATCTCTTGCCAATTCAGAGGTAGCTCTTTCCAGTGATGAAAAGGAGCTGGGAGTATTTCTGCTCGACCTGGGAGGAGGCAAGTCGGAATTGTCGTTTTACCAGCACGGGGTGCTGCAGTCTATTTCTGTTTTACCCGTAGGGGGTAACCATATTACTAACGATATAGCTATAGGCCTGCGGACCGGTTTTGAAACTGCGGAAAATTTAAAGCTGGAACACGGCTGTGCCCTGACAGCCATGACGGAAGAAAATGAAAAACTGGAGGTAACCTGCGTAGGGGGGAAAGATCGGCAGGTGGTTTCGGAGAGGGACCTGGCCGGTTTTATAGAGCCCCGCGCATACGAGGTAATGCAGTTGATGCAGGAAGAGATGAAAAAAATGGGCTGGGAGGACATGCCCCCTGCCGGTGTAGTTTTGACCGGCGGAATTTCGCTCATGGAAGGCATAACGGAGATGGCCGAACAGGTTTACAATACTTCCGTTCGGGTAGCCGAGCCTCAGTTTGTAGGGGTGAAAAGCCCCATCTACACTACTGCCGTGGGGGTGTTGAATTACGTAATAAAATCCAGCGGCGAAGGTATTCCGGAAAAGAAAGAAGGTGGATCGGGCTTCCTGGTGAAAAACTGGTGGGATCGTTTTCGAAACTGGTTAAATGAAATATTTGAATAAAAGTTTACAAGGAGGGTGGCTTAGTTGATTGAATTTGACATTGAGATGGAGCAATTTGCTTCCATCAAGGTAGTGGGTATCGGCGGCGGAGGCAGTAACGCGGTCAACCGTATGATTACGGCAGGCTTAAAGGGAGTAGACTTTATTGCAGTAAATACGGATGCTCAGGCTCTTTACCTGGCCAATGCCAACACCAAAGTGCAGATAGGGGAGAAACTTACCAAGGGTTTGGGAGCCGGGGCGGACCCGGAGATCGGCAGGCAGGCTGCCGAAGAAACCCAGGATCAGCTGAGGGAGTATATGAAAGGTGCAGACATGATTTTTCTTACGGCGGGCATGGGAGGAGGTACCGGCACGGGAGCCACACCGGTAATTGCCGAAATAGCCCGGGAAGCAGGAAGCCTGACTGTTGGAGTAGTCACCCGTCCCTTTTCATTTGAAGGTAAAAAGAGGCAGCTTCATGCTGACGAAGGCATTAAAGAATTGAAAGACAAGGTGGATACGCTGATTGTAATTCCCAATGACCGCCTGTTGCACGTAGTGGAAAAGCGGACCCCCATTGTCGAAGCTTTCCGTATTGCAGACGATATACTAAGGCAGGGGGTTCAGGGAATTTCCGACTTGATAGCTATACCAGGGTTGATCAACCTGGATTTTGCCGATGTGAAGACTATTATGGCCGAAACCGGTTCTGCCCTCATGGGAGTAGGTTCCAGCAGCGGGGAGAACCGCACAGTGGAATCGGCCCGGGCGGCTACAGCCAGTCCCCTGCTGGAGACCTCCATTGAAGGAGCGCGCGGTATACTTATTAACATAACCGGGGATTCCTCCCTGGGGTTGTTCGAGGTTAACGAGGCTGCGGAAATAGTCCGGGAAAGCGCGGACCCTGATGCAAACATAATATTTGGCGCGGTTATTGATGAAAACATGCAGGATGAAGTAAGGGTAACAGTAATAGCTACTGGTTTTGACCATAAAAGCAGTAGCAACAGCAGCAGCAAACAGCAGGTATTGGAGGATATTAGCTCCACTGAAGTGGAAAGCTACGACGACATGGATGTGCCGGCCTTTATGCGCCGGAAAAAGATGAACAGGCCGATGGAAAATTAGGGCAAGACACGGGTAAGACACGGGGACGGTTCTTTTGTCGCAGACACGGGGAGTGCGCCGTGAAAGTGCAACGTGTTGAGCGGGTGGGAATCCCGTCTGGCAAGGACTAGCCAACCACCAGTACTTAGCCTTGGGCTGCATTCTGGTAACAGATGTGGTTAAGCGCAGGCAAAGAAGGCAGCAGGCCGGAAGCAATAGCTGAAGGATGTAAGCTTCGAAAAGTCTGGTTGGGGTAGCTGACAGTTTTCCCTGGCTCAAAGCCAACCCTGCAGCGTCGTAAAAGGCGAGACGCTGCAGGGTTAAAAAGTGCCTGCATTGGTATTGGTGCTGCCTGGTTCCAGAAGAAAGAAGCAAGGGCACGAGGGCAGGGGAAGAATGTTAAAAAAGGCTGTATTTTGAGCCTTTTTTTTTATGTACTTCTCCCATGGTTTGACAGACTTTATATTACTGCTGGTATATAATCAATCATACCGGAAGGTTTTAATTCATATGTATAAAATAATGTTTTTGCAGGGGAGGCAGGGATAAGCTGTATGTACCTGGATATATTTTTTATAGTAAACTTGGGCATGAATAGTTTCCTCCTGTGGATAGCCTCCATAATAAATAAACGCGAAAGTTCCTGGAAAAAACTATTAGCCGGGGCGGCTGCAGGGACGCTTCTGGCGGTTTTATGGGGTAGCTGGAACTGGAATATTTACCTGGAGCGGTTTTTAATTGTAGTTGCCCCGCTGCTCATGGTCCTGGTGGCGTTTTACCCGGTTAAGGTGAGGGAACTGGTGTTTTTAACGGGGACAACTTTTTTTGCTGCATTTTTGCTGGGAGGCCTTCTGGAAGCACTGCTGATAAATGCGGCAGGGGAGGCGGGTCGCACGGAAGTTAACGTATGGTGGCTTGCAGGAGGGTGTCTTTTAATATATTCACTTATTCGGGTATTTCGCCCCTACCTGGAAGATAAAAGCTGGCAGGGAGCGTTAAAGGCCAGTATAAAAATCAGGCTGGGTGAATGCCAGAAAACCGTATCTGCCCTGATGGATACCGGTAACCGCCTCCGGGACCCTTTCGCCCAAAAACCCGTGATATTGATCGACTACCGGGAACTGGAAGAACTTTGGCCTCACGGCCTGAGTTTAACCGGGTTGGAAAAAGAATTCGACCCGGTTAAAGTGCTGGAAGAAATATCCGGGCACCCTGAAGCCAGGAGATTTTACCTGATTCCTTTTGCCGCTATAGGGGGTGCACAGGAAATGCTGCTGGGTTTTCGCCCTGATGAAGTGGTGGTATTCAGCGGAGAAAACGGCAGGGAAATAAGTTCCCGGGTAGCGGTTGGTGTGTATAAAAAATCTTTTGGCTGCGCTGAGGAAATCCAGGCTTTAATGCCGCCGGAAGTTATGCAGATGGCAGGCTGATACTCAAAAGTCAGCTGCCGGGACTTGCTTATGAGAAAAGGGCTAACAGTGGTCCGGCGGAAATGGTAATAAAAATTTATTTTTAGGGGGTAAAGATATTTTGTGGAAGAAGTGGTTGTTGGTTCGTTTGAGGGTAAAAATATTGTATTTTCGATTTATGTCCCTGCTGGGGCTTCCTTACCGTCAGTACCTTTACTATATCAACAACAGTGAAACCCTGCCGCCTCCCCTGAGCCTGGAAGAAGAATCTTGTCTTTTGGATAGGCTTAAAGAAGGGGATGATGAGGTGCGCAGCGAATTAATTGAGCGCAACCTCCGGCTTGTGGTTTACATAGCCAGAAAATTTGAAAACACAGGAGTTAGCATCGACGATCTTTCTTCTATAGGCACTATTGGTCTGATTAAAGCTGTAAGAACTTTTGATCCGCATAAAAACATCAAGCTGGCCACTTACGCTTCCAAGTGTATTGAAAACGAAATACTTATGTTTTTGCGTCGCAACCACAAAGTCCGCATGGAGGTGTCTTTCGATGAACCCCTTAATGTTGACTGGGACGGTAACGAACTTCTTCTTTCCGATATTTTGGGTACCGAGAGCGATTTAATTATAAAAAATATCGAATTTGAAGTAGAAAAAAAGCTGCTCTACCTGGCCATGGAAAAGTTAAATGACCGGGAACGCCGCATAATGGAGCTGAGATTTGGCCTGCAGGGGCAAAAAGAAAAAACACAAAAAGAAGTAGCAGGTATGATGGGAATATCTCAATCCTATATTTCCCGCCTGGAGAAAAGAATAATGCACAGGTTAAAAAAAGAGATCAAAAAAATGGAGTAACTTCCCGGGTTAATTAAGGTCGGGCAGGTACAAAATGGAATAAAAAGATAGCGCGTGCCTCCGCATAAAAAATAAGCTTCAGGAAATACTTTAGTTAGCCTGTCAAAAAATGCGGAGGTAAGGTACCATGAATAAAGTTGAGATTTGTGGTGTCAATACTTCTAAACTCCCGGTATTGTCCAACGACGAAATGCACCAGCTTTTTTTGCGCCTGAGAAACGGCGACCAGTCGGCCAGAGAACAGCTAATTAGCGGAAACCTGAGGCTAGTTTTGAGCGTCATACAGAGGTTCAACAACCGTGGCGAAAATGTGGATGACCTCTTCCAGGTAGGGTGTATCGGGTTGATGAAGGCTATTGATAATTTTGACCTGGAGCAGAAGGTGAAATTTTCTACTTATGCCGTACCCATGATAATTGGGGAAATACGCCGATACCTGCGCGACAACAATACCATCAGGGTTAGCCGTTCATTGAGGGATATTGCATACCGGGTACTGCAGGTCAGGGATAATCTTGCCAACAAATATTCCCGTGATCCTTCCGTGGGTGAAATAGCCTCGGAGCTTAATCTTTCCCGGGAAGAAATAGTTTTTGCCCTGGACGCCATCCAGGAACCGGTGTCCCTGTTTGAGCCAATTTACCAGGACGGCGGGGATCCTATTTACGTGATGGACCAGATAAGCGATGAGAAGAATATCGATGAAAAATGGCTGGAAAACCTGTCTATTAAAGAAGCATTAACCAGGCTGGGCGAGAGAGAAAGGCATATCCTTACCCTGCGCTTTTTCCGGGGAAAAACCCAGATGGAGGTGGCCGAAGAGATAGGTATTTCGCAGGCCCAGGTCTCCCGCCTGGAGAAGTCCGCGCTGATCCAGCTAAAACGGCAGATACAATGAAGCATAAAAGGGGGGTGTTACATGAGGTACAGGAAAACCGTAGTGGTATTGGGGTTGGTTTTGTTTGCCGCAGCCCTGGTCCTAACGGGTGGCGGA
>PWGO01000049.1 GCA_003554525.1 Syntrophomonadaceae bacterium
ATATGGAGGATATTAAGCGTATTTTTGATATAGAAACTTTGGCAGCTGAGTGTAAGGTTGATTTAAGTATACTTGAAAAGTTAATTAAAGAAGCCCGAGAAGAATTTCCAAATGATGAGATGATGGTAGAATTACATGTTGTTCGTGCATTGCGCAGGTATCAACGTGAAAATTTAAAATAGGTGGGGTTCTATGCCTATTATTAGGGTTTATTTAGATACTTCCGTCCTTAGCGCTTTGTATGATGAGCGGACACCAGAAAGATTAGAATTAACAAAAACAGCTTGGGAAAACCTCAAGGATTATGATGTATATGTATCCGATTTGGTAGTAGAGGAGCTAAATGCCACTCACCGATTGTTAAGAGAGATGTTTTGTAATCATTTAAGTTTTAAAGTGATAGATAGGGTACAGGGCACTGCCTTTAAACTCTCCTTTAACTACTCTTTGCCTCTGTGGTTAGCTGTGCTTCGGCCGGGTTGCTGTCGGGAGTTACGGTTACGCTTTTGAAATTTTTATAGAATACCATACCCGGTTTTCCACCCGGGGCACGCTTTACGTGTTTAACCTGCGTATAGTCGACGGTAACGTTGGGAAGCTCCCAGTTTTTGCTGTGGTAAGCGGCCAGCGCAGCTGCTTCCAGGAGAGTTTCATGGGGAGGCGGATATGGAGCTTCTTTAATTATTACATGGGAACCGGGTATTTTTTGGGCGTGAAGCCATGTATCTTCCCGGTTGGCCTTGCGAAAGGTTACTTCGTCGTTTTGGGTATTGTTCTTGCCCACCAGTATCTGGTACCCTTTAGATGAAGTGTAAGCCATCGGCTCCGATTTTTGCTGGGGTTGACGCTTTTTGGACTTGTTTTTTTGCGGTGAAGAGGAAATGTAACCGGTTTTATTAAGCTCCTCGAAAATTTCCTCCAGCTCTTTCAGCCCGGCTTTTTCCAGCGAATATAGTACGCTTTCCAGGTAAATGGCTTCTTCGCGTGTGCGCTCCATTTGTATTTTAATTTGGTCTTTACTTTTTTGGGCCCGCCGATACTTGTTAAAATACCGCTCCGCGTTGGCGGGAGGCGGCAGGCGCGGATCCAGGTTTATTTCTACCGGGGTGTAGTGGGTGTCGTAGAGGTTGGGTAGCCGAACTTTTTGCGCCCCGCTGGGAACCTGGTCCATCTGGGAAAGAATCAATTCCCCGTAAAGGCGGTAAGTATCCGCATGCTGCGCTTTTTCCCATTCTTCTTTCTGGCGTTTTTCCTTGGTGTAAACCCTTTTTAGTTCTTTTTTCAAAAGAGCCTGCAGGTTTTCTTTTTTTTGCTTTAAATTATCTTGGCGGTACTTGTTCTGGTAGTAGTGGTCCAGCATTTCGCTGACAAAAGAATATCTTTTGCAGGGCTGGCTCCGGTAAGTGGAAAGTTCCAGCGCAGAATAAACCTGGTTTCCTTTTTCCGTAAGATACAGGCAGGGAGTAAAAATACCGCGGTGGTAACACCCAACCACTTCCTGAAGCTCATCCCACAACAGCTCCACAAATTCTTTGGTGTTGGAGCTGTAATTTTCCCGGGCCCGGTGAACCAGCTCCGTGGCTACCATGGGGCTTATCCCCTGTAGCACGGAAATCAAGGATTTTTCCCAGGGCTTCTGGTTTTCCCGGCAGGAGAGCATCTGGTTTTTAAACGTTTCCCGGTCAACTTCGTCCGGGAAGTATTTTTGTGGTGTAGGCGGTGGAAAATAAGATTTCCCCGGCACTACGGTACGAAAACGGCTCATTTCCGAGGTAACGTGTTTAACGGCGCCAAGAATTTTTTCTTCTTTGTTAAGCAGGATTATGTTGCTGTGCCTTCCCATTATTTCTGCTACCAGCTGGTATTCCTCCTGGCCTCGGAAAAAGGTTAAAATAATTATCCTTTCCCAGGATGGTTGCTGGATCCTGGTAAGGACTGCCCCTTCCAGGTGTTTTCTCATAAGCATGCAAAAGTTGGGTGGATTGTTTTCCTGTTTATAACGGTGAGAAGTCAGGTGAATTCTGGCCAGTGAGGGGTGAGCTGAAATCAAAAGTGATTTTACCCGGTGATTATCGTAAAGGCTTATAACTATTTCTGTCGGAGACGGCTGTACGATCTTTTGTATCCTGGCTCCAGCTATTTTCTCTTCCAGCTCGTTTAAAGTTGCTGCAATAACCAGGGTGTCAAACAAGGCTATAGCACCTCCTATTCCTATTTATAGTATATATCTTATGCAGGAAAGAAGCAATTATCTTATTTGTTGTTTATCTCGCTATATTTTCATCAGCTTTAATAATATTATACGTAAGAAATTCATAGGGATAGATAACAGAAATTATACTGTTTTCTTGCAATGGGCAAATAAAGGCAGACGGTTTAAAAAACGAAAAATATACCGGGGAAGAGCGGTTTTCATATCATGAGATACCATGAGATATTATGAGATACCATGAGATACCGTGAGATACCATAAAATATTATGAAATATTATGAAATATTATGAAATAACGTAAGCTGCGAGATATTAGATGGTGGAAACCGGGTTCCTGGGTGAAGGGGAGGGATAAAAATAGAAGCCAGGTGGCCAGTTATAAACGGTGAAGAAGTTTGCCGGGAATTAAAGGCAGAACCCCGCGTGGGGCTGACGGATGAACAGGTTAAGCGCTTGCAGCAAAATTGGGGTAAAAACACTTTTCATCAAAGCGCGGAAACTCCCCTTTTTATAATCTTTTTGTCCCAGTTTAGCGATTTCCTGGTCCTGGTGCTCCTGGGAGCTACGCTGGTATCCGGGCTAATGGGTGAATACGTGGACGGTATAACTATCCTGGCCATACTGTTCCTTAATGCCCTGCTGGGTACTTTCCAGGAATACCGGGCGGAGCGTTCGCTGAAAGCGCTGCGGGAACTGGCTGCGCCCCGCTCCAGGGTTCTGCGCGGCGGGGCGGTGATGACAGTGCCCTCGGAAGAACTGGTCCCTGGCGATATAGTTCTCCTGGAGCCGGGGGACAAGGTTGGAGCGGACATGCGTATTCTGGAATGCCAAAGTTTGATGGTAAACGAAGCGCCGCTAACCGGGGAATCGGTGCCGGTTAGCAAATCCGCCGCCGCACTGGGCTTTACTCCCTCCTCCCCGGGGGATGCGATTAATATGGCCTACGGGGGAACCCTGGTAGTGGAAGGAAAGGGCCGCGGGGTAGTGGTCGCTACGGGAGCTTATAGCCAGCTGGGCCGGATTGCGCACCTGATGGAACAGGCCCGTCCGGACGCTACTCCATTGCAACGGAGGCTGGACAGGTTAGGCCGCATACTGGTAAGCGTTTGCATGCTGGTTTGCCTCCTGGTAGTTATCATGGGGGTCTGGCGTGGGGAAAGCCTCTACAGCATGTTCATGGCCGGGGTTAGCCTGGCTGTTGCCGCTATACCGGAAGGTCTACCCGCTATAGTCACTGTTTCCCTGGCCCTTGGAGTGCAGCGCATGATTCGACGCCGGGCCATTGTTAGGCAGCTTCCCGCGGTGGAAACCCTGGGTTCAGCCACGGTAATTTGCTCCGATAAAACCGGCACCTTGACAGAAAACCGCATGGTGGTGCGTCGCGTTGACAGCGGGGGAGAACAGTACCACAAGGAAGAAGAAACCCCCTGGGTAAGCGAAGCCCGGGGCAGGGTAAATCCGGAACGGGAAAAAAACCTGCGCCTGGCGCTTGAAATAGGGGCAAAATGCAATAATGCCAACCCCGGGGCAGTATCCATCCGGGACCGTAGTGAGGAAGGCCCTTTTGAAGGGGACCCTACCGAGGTAGCCCTGGCTGATGCGGCCCGCGAAGCCGGGCTGGATCGCAGGAGCAAGCGGCTAAAAGAGTTTTCGTTTAGCCCGGAAAGAAAAATGATGTCCGTAGTGGAAGAAGGGGTGGAAAAAGGTGGCCCGCACCGGGTGTTAACCAAGGGCGCTCCCGAAGTAGTAATAAAACTATGTACCCATGTTTTCCGCGAAGGCCGGATCCAGCCTTTGCATGAATGGGAAAAGAAAAAAATTGAAAATGAAGTGGAAAAAATGGCCGCGGGCTCCCTGCGCAGCCTGGCTGTGGCCTACCGGGAAGTGCCGCGGGGGCGAATTCCGGAAAGCGAAAAAGAAGCGGAAAAAAACCTGGTATGGGTGGGCCTGGTGGGGATGGAAGACCCCCCCCGGCCACAGGTTCAGTCAGCGGTGGGAGTGTGCCATCGGGCGGGAATAAAAGTAGTCATGATTACCGGGGACCACCGCAGCACAGCAGTGGCTATTGCCCGGAAGCTGCAGATCATGGGCTCGGGCGAAGCCCTGACCGGCGAAGAACTGGACCGCCTTAGCGACAAGGAACTCGAAAAGAGGGTGGAAAAAGTGCAGGTTTTTGCCCGGGTAAACCCGGAGCACAAGCTGCGCGTGGTACGGGCCTTAAAAAAGAATGAACACGTGGTAGCCATGACTGGAGACGGGGTAAATGATGCCCCGGCGGTAAAAGAAGCGGACATAGGTATAGCCATGGGAACTACGGGCACGGAAGTTACCAAAGAAGCCGCCTCCCTGGTGCTGGAAGATGACAACTTCAGCACTATAGTAGCTGCGGTAGAGGAGGGGAGAAACATTTACGCCAACATCCGCAAATTTATCCGCTTTCTGCTGGGCTGCAACTCGGGGGAAATTATGGCTATAGTGCTGGCCCTGGTGGTGGGGCTGCCCCTGCCCCTGCGTCCCATCCAGATACTGTGGGTTAACCTGGTGACCGATGGCCTGCCTGCCCTGGCCCTGGGGGCGGAACCCCCCGATAAAAAAATCATGGAAACTCCGCCGCGCAAGAAAGAAGAAGGGTTGTTCCATGGAGGCATCTGGGCCAGGCTGGTTGCCAAGGGCTTTCTTATAGGTGTGGCTACCGTGGCAGTCTTTTCACTGGTGTTGGACCGTTCCGGCGACCTGGCACTGGCCCAGACCGCAGCGCTTACCACGCTGGTAATGTCCCAACTAATATTTGTATTCGACTGCCGGAGTGAGACTCCTTACTTTTGGATGGCCCGCTTAATGCCCAACTATTACCTTTACCTGGCCGTACTGGTATCTTTCCTTTCAATGCTGCTTGTAGTCTACACAGGTTTCTGGCAAGGCATCTTCCAGACCGTACCCCTTAACATCTACCACTGGATTTACGTAGGGGCTTTCTCCCTGCTTCCCTTCCTGGTATCCTGGGGCAAACCGGGCAGGGAATAGAGAACAGCGGAACGGGGGCAGGGAGTTGGCTGTTGATATATACCCCGAGGCCCGGCGTTAGTAAACGCCGGGCCAAAAAATTTGGGGTGAACACCACCCCGACTCCTGTCGTATTTTGTAGCTATATGTCTAAATATTAAATCATTTCAGCAAAGTATTAATAAAGAAAAAAAATTCTGCATTACTTGGAAGTTACATAACATAATTGAAATG
>PWGO01000061.1 GCA_003554525.1 Syntrophomonadaceae bacterium
ACAGTGCCTACTCCCGCCACGGGGTCAGGGTGGCCCTGGCCAAAACCAGCGATTTTGTGCATGTAGAAAGGGTGGCCCTTATTACCCCTGCCGACCAGCGCAACGTGGTTATATTCCCCCGGCTTTTGGAGGGGCAGTACGTGCGGTTGGAGCGACCCCACACGCATATCAATCTCTGGTCCATCTGGATATCTTACTCTCCTGACCTGGTGCACTGGGGTAGGGCCCGGCTGATAATGAAGCCCCTACCTTACCACTGGGATGAGATGAAAATTGGCCCGGGGGCTCCGCCCCTGGAGACCAGCCGTGGATGGCTGAACATTTATCACGGGGTGTTTTCCACCATGGCCGGGGCGGTTTACCGGCTGGGGGTAGCCCTGCACGACCTGCAGGACCCTTCCAAAATACTGGGGAGAGCCGATGACTGGATTCTTCAACCGGAAGATCCCTGGGAGATCGCCGGTTACGTGCCCAACGTAGTGTTTTCCTGCGGGGTTATCGCGGAAACTGATGGTACTGTCAAAATATACTGGGGAGGAGCCGATACGGTGATGTGCGTGGGAACAGCCCGCGTGGATGACCTGGTAAACCTCTGTCTGGCTTCCCCCGCGGAGGAAGAATAAAATGAAAAAGATTGCCGTATTAACCAGCGGAGGCGATGCCCCGGGGATGAATGCAGCCATCAGGGCGGTGGTGCGCAAAAGCATTTTCCAGGGCATTGTAATAAATGGTATCAGGCGGGGGTTTCACGGTTTAGTTAACGAAGAGATTGAGCCTTTAGGGGTGAGTTCAGTAGCGGATATTATTCACCGCGGCGGCACCAGGCTTCACACTGCAAGATCTGATGAGTTTCTTACCGCAGAGGGGCAGGGTGAAGCCATAGCCTTCTTGACCCGGGAAAAAATCGAAGGCCTTATAGTTATAGGTGGAGAAGGCTCTTTTAAAGGGGCAAATGTTCTGGATAAAGCGGGAATTCCCACTATCGGAATACCGGCTACTATTGACAACGACATCCCTTGCACCGACTACTGTGTTGGCTTTGATACTGCTTTAAATACTGTCACCGATGCCATCAACAAGCTCAGGGATACCACCTCTTCTCATGAAAGGGTTTCTGTGCTGGAAGTAATGGGACGTTTTACGGGCCATATTGCCCTGTTGGCGGGACTTGCCGGAGGGGCGGAATCAATCATAGTTCCCGAAGTTTCTTTTAACCTGCTGGAAATTCGCAACCGGCTGCTGAGGGGGTTAAATAGGGGAAAGCTTCACAGTATTATACTGGTAGCAGAAGGAGCCGGGAGCGCCATAGAGATTGGAAGGGAACTGGAGCACCTGACCGGTATGGATATAAGGGTTACTACCCTGGGGCATCTGCAGAGGGGGGGAACCCCTTCAGCCTTTGACCGCATACTGGCCAGCCGCCTGGGAGCCAAAGCGGTAGATTTGCTGGAAGATGGTCAATCCGGGCTGGCAACCGGGTATTTACAGGGCGAGATTGTAGCCACGTCATACGAAAAGGTTTTTAGCGAAAAAAAGCAATTTTCAAGGGAAGACTATGAGCTGGCGAGTATCCTTGCCAATTAGGTGTACCGCCGTCATTTCGTTTTCTTTATTTAATCCCGGACAAAAAACCGGTTCGGGAAATTTTGTTGTTGAGAATATGTTTAGAATATGTTCAGAACGGTATTTTAAAATAATAATAGACAATCAGTAAAATACTAATTAACAAAAGAAATAAAAAAAGAAATTATCTGTTTGTTGACTGTAAGTGAGTTAGCTGTCAGAAGAAAGGAGTTGCGTTATGAGGTTTAACAAGATAGTGTTAATCGAGCCGGATGCGCCTTCAGAACACGTATTCAGTGCCTCACACATGCCCCGGTTGGGGCTCCCTCTTTTGGGTGCACTGTTAAAAGACAGGGGGTACCGGGTAGAAATATTCATGGGTAAAAGAAAAAACTTGCCCCGCAAGGCTCTTTTGGAAGCTGACCTGGTAGGTATATCGACTACCACTTCTACCAGTTACGAAGCTTATCGTATCTCTACGTACTTGAGAAACCAGGGGATACCTGTAGTTATCGGAGGTGTTCACGCCACCTTTTTTCCCGAAGAAGCCCTGCAGTATGCCGACTATGTGGTTCGAGGAGAAGCGGAAAGCTCTTTTCCGGCCCTGATAGAGGCCATACAGGAACAGCGGGTCCCGGAAGACATTCCCGGTGTTTCTTATTGGAGCAGTCAGGGAATGCAACATAACGCTGGCCGCAGTTGCTGGGCCGATGTTAACAGCCTACCCTCACCCGATCTATCCCTTATACAAAACTTCCAGAACCGAAATATCCGCACCTATCCGGTATCAACTTCCCGCGGATGCCCGTATGATTGTTCGTTTTGCAGTGTAACCTCCATGTTCGGGCGCGGTTTTCGTTACCAGGAAAACGAGAAAGTCCTGCAGGAATTATCCCGTTACCAGGGAAGCAATGTTTTTTTCGTGGATGACAATTTCGCTGCCCACAAAAATCACACCAAAGAACTACTGCGGGAGATGTTAGAACGCAAAATTTCTTTTAACTGGTGGGGGGCTCAGGTCAGGGCGGAAATAGCACAGGATGAGGAGCTGCTGGAATTGATGCGCCTTAATAACGCGGGAACTGTATTTATAGGGTTTGAATCTATTAACCCCGAAACCTTAAAAGCTTATAACAAAAAGCAAAGCGTGGAAGATATCAAGGAAAGCATCCGTCGTTTTCATGAAAAACGTATCCGGGTTCACGGGATGTTCGTCTTTGGCGGTGATGGAGATACCAGGAAGACGATTAAGGAAACGGTGGATTTTGCTCTCCAGGCGCGTATAGACACGGTGCAGTTTTTAACCCTCACTCCTATTCCGGGAACCGCCCTTTTTGACCAGATGGAAGCGCAAGGGCGGCTGTTAACCCGCAACTGGGAGCTTTACGACGGCCACCACGTGGTCTTTCAACCTAATAGGATGTCCCCGGAAGAGCTCCAGGAAGAAACGGTAAAGGCTCACCGTAAATTTTATTCATTCCGCAACTGGTGGAGCAACGTTGCCCTGACGGGATGGAGTACCGTCCTTTACCGGGGAATGGGGTGGTGGATATTTAAGCGCTGGGAGAAGCATAACCGGTGGTATGGGCCGGTGCTGCAGCAGTTTATGGGCCGGGAAGAGTTAAAAGAAGCAAGTGAAAATTCCACTCTTATTTCCCGAAGGGTTAAAGCATTTAAGTTAAAAAAACTTGTTCCCTGGAAAGACAACCTCATGCAGTTTTATCTTTCCCAGAAAGATGGAGTTTTCTATCTGCAAGTAAAGGGAGTAGTTAACCAAAAAACTTTGAAAGCCTTGGGCCGGGAGATTAATAAAACCATTCCGGAAAGATACTTTGACCTGGTAGTAAAAACTGAAGGAATAAGATTTACCTCGGATAAGAACGCCGAAAGGTTTTCCCGGTGGTTAAACGGGGTAGGAGAAAGGGCCCGCCAGCTAAAGGTAATAGGCAAGATGGAGGACGGTATACATAGAATAGTTGAACGCAATACTTCCACTATACCACGATTTGAAATAAATTATGAAAAATAATTCAAGCATAAGCGAAGCTGCGTAAAGCAGAAAAGGGGTTTATTTAATATTAGAAAACGGAAAAAAGATCAAGTAGGAGAAATAAGTAAATTGCATGCTTTTGCACAAAAAATTCGGTTAAAAATTAAAATTGACACAACATTAACAGATGGTATAATTAATAGGAAAATAAAAAAGATTAATTATTTAGCATTTCTATTATAATACTGGTGAGGTGAAAAAATGAAACAGCGGTTATACTGCCCGGGATGTGGAACTGCGTTAAGCAGGAAATACTTCGATTATATTGAAGAAGAACTACCCGACGACAGATATATGACCAGATGTGATAATTGTGCTACCAGGTATTTAGTGCAGGAGCACTACATAACAACTTCTGAAGAAGTATAAAAAGCTACCCCAATATTTTATCTGGCATACCGAACGGAGGAAAAAGTGTTATAAATTCACCGTATTAAAAGTCACTGGCAGCCACCGTGATTGTCCGTTCGTGTTCTAGGGATAGAGGCAAAGAACTTGTTGCATAACCCCGGCATATCCAGGCCCCATACTGGTTTTCCGGGTTTTTTTAAAAGATAAAAGTTTAATTAGATTTGGTTATACCCAAAAAGGAGGAATTTTTGTGCCGGTATATGATTATATCTGTAAAGACTGCGGCAAACAAATAGAAGTCAGGGCCAGTCTTTCAGAAAAAGAAAAAGGCCTGAAACCCCAATGCGATTCTTGCGGAAGTTATAACCTGGTCCAGTTTTTTGGCAACATGAAAGTAAGCGGCTTTTACCCCCTGCATTAAATTTTCCATCTTCTTTTTTCCATCTTTTTTTTAATTCCCCTTTTTATTTTTTATATTTCCTCCGTTACCTTCCTACCTGTATAATGTAATCAGCCACATGCTATGAGCGGTTTGCTTGGCTAAGCTGGAAACCCGTATCATATTCCAATCTTTCCACGATGACAGCTTCGAAAAACTGGCCGCTGAAGCACCCCGGTATCCCCGTATACTCTTGATAAGCGATACCATGGTAGAAGAGGAGAGTTGGGGTTACTGGCTGACCGGGCAGAAGAAGTCGGCCACGGTATAGGCCCAATCGGGTGGCTGGGATGGCCCTGGAACACCGGGGAAGCGCACCGCCGGGGCTTGCTGGTGCACCCCTATACCATAAACGATGCCTGGCAAATGCGGCTTCTGTCCTTTTTTGGCGCTGATGGCCTTTTCACGGATCGCCCCGGCCTGGCCCTGCAGGTGCTGGGAAAATCCGAAGATATAGACACCACCAGGCTCCTGGAGGAAAGAAAGAAATAGAAACTTCTGCTGGTGGTGCCACACCCTCTGCTTGTTTCAGCTCAGCCTCCGTCTATTGAAGGTAGAAATTAGAAGTTGGTCGACTACTTTAGAAAATACTACCTGATTATTATTAGTGACAGCTGCTGTGGGACCGGTACTCAGGGACGGTTCTTCTGTACCACCGGTGCCGTTCTCAAACACAACAACTATTGTTACTACTAATATCCGTTAATCCGCACACATACTGTATCGCTGCAAGGTGGTACAAGAGAAGAACGAAATCGCTTCGCGATGGTTTTTAAAAAAGACCCTACATAAAAAATAATGAAAAAGCATGCCCCTTGTGGTATTGTTTAGTTAACCAATAACCAACAAAACCAGCCATAAGGAGACATACTTTTTCTATGACCATTATACCACAGCTTCCTTATTTAAAACCATACCACAAGCAACTTTTAAGAATGATTCGCGCACCGCCTGCT
>PWGO01000101.1 GCA_003554525.1 Syntrophomonadaceae bacterium
CCTCAACTTCTCCTCAACTTCAAACCTCTAATAAGCTAAAATAAAAATCCTGCTGCAGGACAAAATAAAATGGCAGAAAAAAAATAACTTTTCAGTGCTAATATATGATGCTGTCAATGCTTCTTGTAAAGGATGGATGATACTTGCAGACAGCTACCAGAGCAAAAGTAGCCGCACTGGGTTCAACAAACTTTATAATGGTACTGGTTAGCACCCTGCTTTTCCCTGTTTTCCCCGCTATGGAACGATTCCTGGATTTAAGCGTAAAAGATCTTTCGTTATTAGTCGCCTTGACCTCTTTCCCTGCCGCCATAATTTCACCCCTGGGCGGAATAATTGCCGACCGCTGGAGCCGTAAACACGTTATTACCGTTTCCCTGGCTTTATACGGGGCGGGGGGCCTGCTGGCCGGGCTCTCCATTCTTTTTTTTCCCCGGCCGTTCGTGTTTATGCTGGCAGGCAGGTTTTTGCAGGGCTTAGGCTCCGCTACCCCCATGTTTCTAACCACCGCCCTGGCCGGGGATATTTTCCAGAGCGAAGAAAGGCACAAAACAGTAGGGCTACTGGAAGCCGCCAACGGTTCGGGGAAAATTTTAAGCCCTATTATCGGCGGCGCTATCGGGGCCGTGCTCTGGTATTCCCCCTTTTTTCTTTATCCTCTCATGGCGCTACCGGTAGCGCTGGCTGTCTGGATTACTATCCAGGAACCACGGCATCCACCTATGGGATGGCAGGATCAAAAAGAAGCTTTCTCCCTGTTTCGCAACCGTTCCCGTATATTAACACTCCTGGCCGGGATAGTAACTATCTTTGTACTCATAGGAACCCAGTTCTGGTTAAGCAACGTTTTAGAAACCAAGCTGGACGGGGGCAAATTAATCAGGGGATTTATCCTTTCTGTTCCCGTTATTTTCATGATGTTGACTACATTTCTTTCCGGTTTCCTGGGCAAAAAAATGGGAACCCGCCTTATCATTGGAACCGGCATGTTCCTAATGGCCGCCAGCCTTTTTTCCGTGCCTGCCCTTTTTGATACCTGGCTTTTCTGGCCGGTTCTTGCTTTAACCGGTGTGGGTGCGGGCATGATCCTGCCCGCCATGGATACGGTAAGCACTTCCGTAGCCAGGAGCGAATACCGGGGAATTTTAACTACGACATACGGGGCCAGCCGATCCCTGGGTTCAGCCCTGGCCCCCTACACTTTTGCCGTACTAATGGGAGCAGGTGATCTCGCTCCCTTTATTCCAGTAGCTGCGGGAACCGCCCTGGTTGGAATAACCGTGCTGCTTTTTTTAAACAACGAAGAAATACTCCCGGAAGAACTTCTACCGGAAAGCGAAAAACCTTGATTGCCGCACTGGCATACCGACACAGCTATTTGTGCTCGTGGTTCCTCAGGTGATCCATACAGTATTCGTAGTAGCCTTCACATTTCGAACAATAGCGGAATTCCATTTCCGGGTCGTCCGCTTCGGTTTTACCGCAAACGGTACAGCGGTGTACAGTGCGCCGGGAGGGTTTTTTAGACTGAAACCGCGCCCGACCGGTATAAGCTCTCTTTTTCAGCCTTATATTTCTTGCAATATATCCGCTGAAAAACATAAAATAGTTGATTAAAGAAACACCGGACATTACCATCCCGGGCACATCAAGTGTTAAAAAGGTTAGAGCAATAAATCCCAGGTAAACCCAGGCCAGGTACTTCACTTTAATGGGCAACAGTAACATGAGGCGAATCTGGTATTCCGGGTAAAGGGTGGCAAACGCCAGGAACAGGGAAAGATTTAAATAGTGAGGTATTCCTGCCTGCCCTACAAAAAACAGCTCCGTAATAAAAGAAGCAACAATAATGGAAATCGCACCTACAAAATAATACACGTTAAAGCGAAAACTGCCCCACTCTTGTTCCAGGCGGGTACCTATCATGTAGTAAAAAAACAGGACAAATACAATAAGAAAAATAAATGTTCCCCCAAATGGCACCGGGGGGATAAATAAAAAGGTAAACAGCCGCCAGTATTCTCCAAACTCCAGGACCCGGTCAGGAGCCAACGCCAACATCCATCTTACCGTCTCCTGTCCTTCCATCATCATAAACAAAAATACAATTGCCTTGGCCCCTACTATATATCCCATAAGTCCACTTATAGCATAGCGCCCGAATTTTCTTTCCAGCCTGTTTAACAGCTTCATAAGCAAAATCTCCTTTATAACCTTTGCCGGTTTTTTTCTGCCACCCTACCACATTATATTACCTTCCGTTAATTAATACTACGCCACCCCGTTTAATTCCTTTTGCTATTATAAACATTAGGGTACAGAAAAATAACCGGCTGAAAACAGCCGGTTATTACTGTTTAACACCGTGAGATGAAGTTTCCCCTCCCCATGAACCTGATCGTTATACACACTTGACACCTGCAAAGCAAGTAGTGTTGTTTTTGCTGGTAGTGTTGTTCCGCTGGCGGGGTGTGTCGGCTCGGTCTCGTATCGGTCGAGGACCACAGTTACAGCTCATCCTCTGCCTCAGCGGGCTTCCCTCGCAATTCGCCCTCCATGGCGAGAGCTCGGCGGCCAAACTCCTATTGGCCGGCCCGCTTCGGCTGTCGGCTTCGCTGACTGTGGTTTCCACTCCCTCTAATGTCGCCTTCGCCGACACACCCCTGCCAGCTTCTCCCTACTCAGACTTTTATTCTTACCTCCGGTGTCAAGTGTGTAACTGGGTTAGCCTGGTGGAGGAGGAATTAAAGGTGGAGGGGTTATCTCACTTCTTGCTAATTTCTTCCTTGCTGCCTTCTCTCCCTTTATTCCTCGCTATCTCCATTGTTATCACTTATTTCATCGTTTTCCTCATCATCTATATCTTCTATATCTATAACCTCTTCTTTACCGTTCTCCGTTTCTTTAGTATCCAGATCCAGTGGATCCTTTATTTTTTTACCATTATCTTTCATGTCTTTCATGTCTTCCGGCTCTTGCATTTGTTCTTGCATTTGTTCCATAAAATGTATGTTCATTAACATCTGGCGTATCTTCTGGAGCAGCTGTTGGTCTGTTATTTCCTCCATTTCTATCTTCTCCAGTTGTTCCGACGCCATATCCACATCCTGGCGATAATTCATATAAATTTGGGCTTTGTAATACCGGTTCCTGGCTTCCTCTTGGACGTCATCCGGGTCCTCCAGGTTCTCCTCGATTATCGCTTCCGCATCATCCAGCCACTCTTCGGCTTCTTCTCCACGTTCCATGCGCACCAGGCTGTCATACATCGCGATATAATGCTCCGGGTCATCCGGTTCCATCTCTAAAGGCTCTTTAAACATATCCAGTGCTTTCTCCCGGTATTCTTCTGCCGCTTTTTTCTTTTCTTCCCTTATTTCTTCTTCCCCGGCGTCTTCTTCATCAACTAAATTCACCAGGTCTTCTTTCCAGCCGGCAAGCTCCAGGTAGGTATTTCCCATTTCAGAATAGTTTTCTGTGTTTTCAGGTTCCAGCTCTCGGGCTTCTTCCAGGGTAACCAGGGCCTGTTCCAGGTATTCGCCCCGCTCCTGCTCGTGCTCTTCACCTTCCAGGCCCGCTTTCCAATCCGCCATTTGGCGCAACACCCGGGCCAACCCATGGTAATGAGCCACATTTTCCCGGTCCAGCTCTACTGCCTCTTGGTAAGCATCGCTTGCATTTTCAAAATAATCCCCCTGATTTTCTTCACCTTCCAAGTTGGCCGCCTCCAGGTAAGTTTCAGCCAGGGCTGCGTGGTGCGTCGCTTTCTCCGGTTCCATTTCAATTATACTTTGTTGGGTATCCAGCGCTCCCTCCAGGTAACGCTGCCGCTCATCACCTTCTTCACCTACAACTCTGGCCGCTTCCAGGTAACTTTGAACCAGGGCCGTACGGTGTCTCGTGTCCTCCGGTTCCATCTCTATTATACTTTTTTGGGTATCCAACGCTTTCTCCAAATAACACTGCCTCTTATCGCCTTCTTCACCTACAGCCTCCTGGGAAATCATTCTATAAGCCCAGGCAAGGCTGCTCAAATTTTCCGGGTCTTCCCCTTCTATTTCTATCGTTTCTTCCAGATGATCGGCATAATTTTTCCAATCACTTAAATCCCAATCTTCAAAATCTCCACCCAAACCACCTTGTGGCCCAAAAATACCCTGCAAACCCATGGCAATCCCGGAAAGTACCATGCCCAGGGCACATACCAGGGCAACTATAACCACCCATGGTTTCTTTCTAAACATTTTCCTGTTGTGAACTCTTTTTTTTCGTGCCAAAATAATCCTCCTTTAACTGTAAAAAGTATATATTACTGCCTTTATCCTTAAATACGATATTTTTTAATGATTATAAATTATACCTTAATATTTATTCGAGAATCAATATTTATTCGAGAATCATTTATTCGGGAATCCAGACCAGAATCCTTCCACAGTTTTCACAATACACCAGGGAATTGGATTTGTAAAGCCGTCCCTTTATGGCGGAAGAAATATACACCCGGCACCCCTCGCAGATGTCCCGGACCACGTTGGCTATACCCCTGCCGTTAAAGCGCTGCGAGTAAGTTTCGTACCTTTCCATAAACCTGGGCTCTACCTGCTCCGCCAGTTCCGTGCGCCTGCCGCGCATCTTCTCCAGCTCTTCTTTTATCTGTTCCTGCTCCTGCTCCAGCTTTTCATTCAATTCTTTTAATTTCTTTTCCTCTCCGCTCAGTTCTTCTTCCTGCTTTTTTTTCCTGCTCTCAATTTCTTCTATTATCTCCATCTCTTCTATTATGCTGTTTTCCAGCTCTCCTTTTTCCTGTTCCAGCAGGTTCAGCTTTTTTTCCATCTGTTCCAGCTCCCGGGTGCTGGCAATCTCTCCTCCGTACATTTTTTTACGCAGGGAACTGCTTTCTTCCGACTTCTGCTGCAGCTCACTTTCCAGTTTTTTTACTTTTTTCTTCTTCCGAACTATCTCTTCTTTAGTATCCTCCAGTTCTACCTTTCGCCCCTCTACTTCTTCCTGTTTTTCATTTACCTCCCGTATAAGTGGCGTATCTTCCAGGCTTTTTTCCATATTACTTATAGATAAATCCACTTCTTGAAGACGATAGAGAAGTTCCATCTGATCCATCTGTTCCATCTGATCCATCTATTACAGTCCCCCTTTTCCCCGGGTATTTTACACCAGGTGCCCGTTTCCCAGCTCCCACATATCTGAAACTATTACCTCCCGGCTGATCCCTTGCAGCTGCAAGTTATCACGCAAGTAACCGGCCAGGTAGCCCGCCACCGGCTTTTCAGTCCCGCAATGCCCGGCATCAATAACCGCCAG
>PWGO01000123.1 GCA_003554525.1 Syntrophomonadaceae bacterium
CATCAATGATATCCTTGATTGTCGTATTTTCGTAACCTTTCTGGTAAAAAAGCTCCAAGGCTGCGGCCATAAATTCGTGTTTCCGGTTGTCTTTTCTCAATGTTTCAGCCATTTTATCAGCCCCCATTTAATAATTAACCATCAATCATTCAACATACCTGCAGTCGGTATGTTTACCTTCCCCTGTTTTCAGCTCCCTGTCAACCCCAGATTAAAAAAATTTGTGTTTGTTCTGTGATATTGTCACCTTGAAATTGTTCTGAGGAAATGCGAAGCAAAAAATATCACGGCCTCAAGTGACCAGCCAACGGTTTACTGTTAAGGCCGCACTGGCCGGGTAAAACCTTCGGAATATTTTATAGTAGTAGTATTCTTCTTTGGACTTGAAATTTATGGGGGCTTCCTCTTCCCGGTTAACCCGGATAAATTCTTCATCGGAAATCTCTTCTTCTACAAAATCATGCATCAATTTTTCCGTACCGCTTCCTACACCAAACTGCGCCTTTCTCCTCCACAAAATTTCTCCCGGGATATCCTCGTCAAAAGCGCTGCGAAGTATCCATTTACCCATTTCTTCCCCGGTTATTTTCCAGTGCGGGGGAAGCTGCAGGGCCAGGTTCACCACCGGCGGGTACATAAAGGGCATTTCCACATCCAGAGACAACGCCCTGGACATGCGATCTACCCTTTGAAAACCGCCGCTATGCATTCCTTTCAACAGTTCCCGCAGCCGGGCATCAAAACTATCGTGGTTCTTGTATTCCTTCAGGTGGTGATAACCCCCAAAAAGTTCATCGGCCCCTTCTCCGGAAAGGATTATTTTAACCCCGTCCGCTTGGGCCAGCCGGGAAACAAAATAATTGGCAATGGAGCTGTGGATCAGTTCCACATCAAAAGATTCCAGGTAGTATATCACTTCCGGGAGTAGTTCCCACATCTGCCGGGAATTATATACGTATTCGCTGTGCTCTGTGCCCAGGTATTCCGCTACTTTCCGGGCATTTTCCAGGTCGGGACTTCCTTCCAATCCCGCCACATAGGTATAGATTATTTCATTTTTTACATGTTTTAGTATGGAGGCCACTATAGAACTGTCTACTCCACCGCTTAAAAATACGCCGGTTTTTAAACCGGTATTTAAGGCCTTTTCCACCGCTTCATACATGGCATTTCTCAGGTGAGCCCGGGTTTCTTCCAGTTTCAAGTCATAACGGGGAGCGGGCCCGGGGATTTCTTTAAACAGCTGCAGGCTTTCCTTTCCGGTATAGCAGTAACCCGGGGGGAACGCTTTTATATCTCCGCCTTCCAGGTCCACCAGCGCTTTCATTTCGGAAGCCATAAACACTCCGTCCGGGCTTTCCAGCAAGTATAAAGGCTTGATACCAAACACATCACGGGCCGCCAAAATATCTTCCCCGTTGGAAATAATAAATGCAAACTTGCCTTCCAGACGCCGGACAAAGCCGGGACCCTGTTCCAGGTATAAATCAAGCAACTCCTTCTTGTTCAAAGCACGATTTTCCCAAAGGGGTCTTCCATCCAGCACTATCCCGTATCCCTGCTGAAATATGTTTCCGGTGTGCTCCCTGCGGAAATTAACCTCACCCAACCGGACTTTACTGCCGTGGTAAAAGTCTTCACCTTCCAGACCCCTGTGCCTGATTTTCTCCAACATGTGCTTCACCGAATTCCTTTCTGTTTCTTCAAAAACCGCTGCAATGCCACTCAAGATTTCACCCCGCTGTATGGTTTTAAATTGGCTGTTACTTTAACCGGCACCACATAAAGTTGCCTGACCAGATGTTTAAGCCATGGCAATTATACTATACCTCCTGCCAGGCTATTACCAGTTACAAATTTATTATTTCATTATACAGGCATTTTATTCAGGCAGGTTCTCCTTCCTGCCGGGCGCACCCACAAAAAAGAAGCATCTGCTTTAAAGCAGATGCTTCTTTTAGGGCTTTTCACACCCTGGTGACCCCTAGGGGATTCGAACCCCTGCCGCCAGCTTGAAAGGCTGGTGTCCTAACCGCCTAGACGAAGGGGCCATAAAACAGATGGTGGGCCCACTAGGACTCGAACCTAGGACCGACCGGTTATGAGCCGGTTGCTCTTCCAGCTGAGCTATGGGCCCAATATGGCTCCCCAGGCAGGATTCGAACCTGCAGCCTACCGGTTAACAGCCGGTCGCTCTACCCTTGAGCTACTGAGGACCATCACCAGCAAGTATTATTATACTTAATGAGATTATCTTAGTCAAGTAACTTTTTTGGAATACCCGTAAAAAGTTCGGGCGGCTCTTTCACAACAGTTTACTGCCTTATTTTATTTTTCTACCGGCAGAAAATAATATTCAGGTTTTTAACCGTCCTTACTCCAGGTAATCCTTCAACCTTTTGCTCCGCATGGGATGACGCAATTTTCTCAGGGCCTTGGCTTCGATCTGCCTTATACGTTCCCGGGTTACACCGAAATGCTGTCCCACTTCTTCCAGGGTGCGAGGACGGCCATCGTCCAGCCCAAAACGTAGCCGCAGCACTTTTTCTTCGCGGGGAGTCAACGTATCCAGCACATCTTCCAGCTGCTCTTTCAACAGCTCAAACGCTGCAGCATCTGCGGGCGCCTGGGCTTCCTGGTCTTCTATAAAATCACCCAGGTGGCTGTCGTCTTCTTCACCGATAGGTGTTTCCAGGGATACCGGCTCCTGAGCAATTTTCAAAATTTCCCGAACCCGTTCTTCGCTAATGTCCATTTCCTGGGCAATCTCTTCCGGCAACGGCTCCCGGCCCAGTTCCTGCACCAGCTGACGCGATACCCTTATCAGCTTGTTGATGGTTTCCACCATATGCACGGGAATACGGATGGTACGCGCCTGGTCAGCTATAGCCCGGGTTATAGCCTGGCGTATCCACCAGGTAGCATAAGTGCTAAACTTGTATCCCTTACGATGATCAAATTTTTCCACCGCTTTAATCAAGCCCATGTTTCCTTCCTGGATAAGGTCCAGGAAGAGCATGCCTCTTCCCACGTATTTCTTGGCGATACTTACTACCAGGCGCAAGTTGGCTTCAGCCAAGCGGCGCTTGGCTTCTTCATCTCCCTGCTCAATCCTCTTGGCCAGCTCTACCTCTTCGTCCGAAGTAAGAAGAGGTATCTTGCCGATTTCCTTCAAATACATCCTTACCGGATCATTTATGCTGATACCTTCCGGCAAGGAGATATCCAGTTCTTCAGCAGGCGCTTTTTCTTCTTCCAGCAACTCTTCTTCTTTTTCTTCTTCTGCAACCGGAAGTTCGGTGTTTTCTTCTACAATTTCTATGTGAGACTGGGCCAGCTTGTCGTACAGCTCCTCTAAAACGTCAACCGTAAGGTCAAAAGTCTGAAGGGTATCCATAATCTCTTTATAGGTGAGCACACCTTTCTTTTTGCCCCGCTCAATAAGCTCCTGCTGAGCTTCCTCTATGGAAACCATTTTACCAGTTTCTTTTACCACGACCAACCCTCCTTATCTGCACCACGATAAAGCTCCCTTTCGGCTGACTTGATTTTTTCAAATTCCTGTAGCAGGCTCTTGATCTTTTCCCTGTCTCCAATTTTCTCCGATTTCTTGAGCTCCTGTTCAATCTCGCTTCTATACATGGTCAATCTTTTTTTCTTTAACCTGCGCAAACAGTCGTTTACCATGCGCGGCACTTCTTCTTGGTTAATTTCTCCCCACCTGTTGTCAAAAGAAACCTGTGTTATCAATTTATGCGAATCTTCGTCTTGAAGTATATTTAATAAACTATTGACATTTACATTTTCGCCATTTTGCCTCAAAATCCTACAGGCTTCAACAATTTTTTGCATCACCGGGGCAAACATGTCTAAACTACTTTCTTCGTCAACTTTATCAAAAACTCCTTCAAAAGAAATTAAAAGATTTAACAAGAGATTCTCTGCAGAATCTAGGCCCGAATCCCGAATAATATTATTTTTTCCAGTTATGCTCATATTATTACTGTTTTTCTCAGGACTGCCCCTGTTTCTTCTTCCATGCCTCTTTAATTCTTCCCTTAAAGCCGCTTCCGATATACCCAGTTCTTCCCCCACTTTTTTCAGGTAGTGATCTTTTTCCAGGCGGGTGGCATTTTCCAACAGGGGAAAGTATTCTTCACAAAAGCTCGTTTTCCCTTCCACGGTAGTGATATCTTTTTCTTTTTTTAAACGCTCTATTTGATAATCCAGCAGGTGAGGCGCTTCGTCAATTAACTGCCGCAGGTTTTCCGCCCCTTTTTCCCGCAGGTAGCTGTCCGGATCATAACCGGGGGGAATTTCCGCTACCTTTACTATTAAACCGTTCTGCCTTAAAATATTCATACCCCGGAGGGTAGCCGATTTTCCTCCCTCGTCCGCATCGTAAGCCATCACTACTTCCCCGGCCTGGTGGCGCAGCATCCTTGCCTGCCGGGTAGTGAGCGCCGTGCCCAGGGAAGCCACCGCGTTTTCAATCCCCTGCTGGTGTGATACAATAACATCCGTGTAACCTTCCATTATTACCGCCCTTCTTTCCCTTCTTATGGAGGTCCTGGCCTGGTAAAGACCGTAAAGGACGCTGCTTTTATCAAAAAGGGAGGTTTGAGGAGAATTAAGGTACTTGGGCCCTTTGGGATCTTCCTCCATGGTTCTTCCGCCAAATCCAATTACTTTTCCCCTGATATCAAATATGGGAAACATAATCCGGTTTCTAAAACGGTCATAGTAGCCTTTCCCATCGTCCCTGGCTACAGCCAGTCCCGCTTGAATAACATCTTCCGGGGAAAAACCCTTTTTTTGAGCCAGCTTTAAAAATGCGTCCCATTTTGCCGGAGCGTAGCCCAAACAAAATTTTTCTACCGCCTGTGCGTCAATTCCCCTGCGAGTTAAATAATCCAGCGATTTTTTCCCTTCTTGAGTAGAGTTTAGCATATAGTAAAAATACTGCATGGCCAGTTGATTTAACTGCACAAGAGGCTCCCGGCGGCTCTCCCGGGAAGCGTTTTTTTTCTCCTCCGGCAAGGTAACCCCGGCTCTTTCCGCCAGCATACGCAATGCTTCTGGAAAACTTACTCCCTCCATGTTCATAATAAACTTGAACAGGTCTCCCCCTTCATTACAACCAAAACAGTAAAACAACTGCTTTTCCGGGGAAACGGTAAAAGAAGGTGTTTTTTCATGGTGGAAGGGACACAGGCCCACATAGTTTTTGCCTTTCTTTTCCAGACCAAGGTATTCCCCCACCAGGTCCACCAGGTCACATCGGTCTCTTATTTCTTCAATTGCCTGATCGTTTACTGATCTTGCAGGCAAATTTATCACCTTCTTTACCGGGATTGGGGCTATACAAAATAATAAACCCCATCTCATTTAGAACTGAAGAGACGAGGTGCAACATCAAGTAATAAACCGTCATAACTTTAAGGTTTTGCGGCTATTCTCGCCTCCTTCCCCCAAGCATAGTAATCACCTACAGCTTTTATCCCGGTTAATTATATTTATTCTATATTTATTCTATCTTATTTATTATATTCTACGTATTTTTATTTATTCCTGCTACTAAGATACAAATATTTAATCTTATACCACCCGGATACCACCCGGCAATTTATTTTTCCCAGGGACGGGGCACAAAAAGGTCCTGGAAAAGAGAAATAATGTATCGGTCTGTCATTCCGGCAATATAATCACATACCTGCTGCTCCAGGCTCTCTGGTGAATACCCGTTAAAATGCGGTATTTCAGCAGGATTCTGAAGAAAATAGTAGTAGATTTCTTTAATCACTCTCTTGGCTTTATGCTCTTCGCTCTTGGCAACCGAATCCACGTATACTTTTTCAAACATAAACCGGCGCATTTCTTCTATTACCTCCCGCATTTTCGGGCTTAGCTGAATGCAATCCGCTTCCCTGCTATGGTAAATAAGGTCGGTTACCATAGTGTTAACCCTTTCGGAAGCATTACTGCCCAGGTAACCTATCTCTTCCCGGGGGAGATCGGAAGTAGAGATTACGCCGGAACGCATAGCGTCATCTATGTCGTGGTTTATATAAGCCAGCCGGTCACATATTTTCACCAGCTGCCCTTCCAGGGTTTCAGGGAAGTCTTTACCGGTATGTTTTAAGATACCTTCCCTTACCTCATCTGTTAAATTAAGGCCCCGGTTCTGCTCCAGGAAATCAACCACCCGCAGGCTCTGTTCGTTATGGCGAAATCCCCCGGGTAAAAGCTCGTTTAAAGCTTCCTCCCCGGCATGCCCAAACGGGGTGTGCCCCAGATCATGTCCCAGCGCAGCTGCTTCGGTCAAATCTTCGTTTAAGCGGAGCGCTCGCGCCGCAGTCCGGGCAATCTGGGATACTTCCAGCGTATGAGTAAGGCGGGTACGGTAATGATCGCCTTCCGGCGCTATAAACACCTGGGTTTTGTGTTTCAAGCGGCGGAAAGCCTTGGAGTGAATTATGCGGTCCCGGTCGCGCTGAAAAGCAGTACGCACCCGACATGGGGTTTCTTCCCTGGACCGTCCCCTGCTCCCCGAGCTTAAAGCGGCAACGGGTGAAAGATAGCTCTTTTCAAATTTTTCCGCTTCTTCTCGAATACTCAAGCTGCTCACCACTTTTCTTATAAAAAAAAGATAAAAACTGTGTAGAAAGCTGTGTGGAGAGAAGAAGAGTCCAGGCAGGAGATGAAAACCTGCCGGGACTCTTCCTCTTCATTACCGTTTTTCATTAGCCGTTTGTTAACCTGGTTTATCAAGCTACAATCCAATTATATCATTTATTCTACCATTTGCTTATTCTATTTGTTTGTTCGTAACTACTCAGGCATCCACTGCTGCGCCAGGGGGACGGTTCCATCGTCTTCCCTTCGGACCTCCGCTGCGCCTGCGGTGACGCTCGAACCGTCCCCGCAGGCGCAGCATGTCTTTTAACTTACCTTTACTTGGCTTGGCTTGGCTTGGCTTGAGTAGTTACGTTTGTTATATGATTTAGCTTTTTATACGCCTTACCCTGCAGGCCAGAGCAGGCGTTATAGGCTTACGCTTTCACCGGGCTGGGGCCGGTTTCTTTTAGCTGATTTTGGGCTTCCTCTACCACCCGGGGAAAGTCACTTACTTCTTCCGCAGAAAGCTGTTTGTACATTATTCTTTCCGGTTCTATGCCCAAATCTTCCAGAACTTTCCGGGCATGAGCCGTTCTCTTTTCCACCCAGAAATAGCTATCCCGGTAAGTGCATTCCTTTTCTTCCTTACATCCTGCAATAAGAACACCATCCACTCCTGCTTCAAAAGCTTTCAATAGATGCAAGCTGTCCACCTTGGCCACGCAGGGGAAGCTAACCGCTTCTACGCCGCCGGAACCATCGGCATACTTTTCCTTGAATTCCGGGGCGGCATAAGCGCCAAAGGCACAGTTTATTACCAAAAGAGAAGGATTGCCGCCGCCCGATGGCAGGCGAGAGGCCGCTTTATCCAGGGCCTGTGCCGATTTTTCCACCATGTCGGCACGAAAATCTATAGCCACGGCAGGGCACACGCCCAGGCAAAGACCGCAAGCCTGGCACTGCTCACTGCGGATAGTTATTGTGCCTTCCTCGTTAACTACAGGCACGCCGTAAGGACACACACGCAGGCAGGTAAGACAGTTGGCACACAGTTCGTCAATGCGATTGGCTCCCGCCAGGCATCCCAGGCACCTTTGGGCTTCATTCAGACCCTGTTCCAGGGAATAGCAGTATTCGATGTGCCTGAAGCTGGAGGTTCTTTCTTCAACCGACAGCAATTCCAGCTCCTGGCGCTCACGCGGCAGCACTTTTTCAGCTACTTCGCTGTCCAGTTTTTCTGCAGCGACCTCTTCTTCAATGCTGTCCACTACAAACGTTTTGCCTTCCAGGTAAGACATAATCGCCATGGCACCACGACGGCCTGAAGCCATAGACTGTACCGCGGTGCCCGGCCCCTGGGCTACTTCTCCAGAAGTAAACACACCATCCATGCTGGTAACCATGGTCTGGCGGTCATAAACGATATTCCCCCGCTCGTTTACTTCTACTTCACCACTGAGGGGCGAAAGATCGGCTGCCTGCCCTATAGAAAATATTACTATATCCCCTTCCAGCACCTTAGTGTTGTCTTCATTAAAGCAGGGAGAAAAGTTGCCCTGTTCGTTAAAAACCGAAGTGCATTCTTTTATTTCCAGGCCGGTAATCTTGTCACCGCTGGTTTTAATTTCCTTGGGCCCCCAGGCGGGATACATTTCCACCCCTTCTTCTTTGGCTTCTTCAATCTCCCAGGAGAAGGCCGGCATTTCTTCGTCGCATTCCAGGCAGACTAGCTTGACTTTGCCCGCACCGCTGCGAACCGATGAACGGGCTACGTCCATGGCCACGTTGCCCCCGCCAATAACTATTACGGTAGGGCTCCCTTCAAAGCGGTATCCTTCGCGCTTGACTTTCTGTAAAAAGGGAAGGGCTTCCACAACCGAGGGGCTGTCGGCACCCGGAATGGGAAGGGTGCGGCTTTTGGGAAGCCCCATGGCTAAAAGAATGGCCCTGAATCCCTGTTCTTTAAGTTCGGTTAGTGAAATATCGGAACCTATTTCTGTCTCCGGTTTTAGCTTTACCCCTATCTTTTCCAGCTCGGCAACATCTTTGTCCATTACTTCGTCTGGCAGGCGATAGCTGGGAATATAGTGGCGCACGGCACCCCCCATGTACTTTTCCCGGTCAAAAACGGTAACCTCACAACCCTGCAGGGCAAGGTCCCATGCCGCAGTAAGCCCGCTGGGCCCCCCGCCTACAACGGCTACTTTTTTCGACGGGTCCGGTTCAGGGGCCTCAACCGGCTCGGCGCTGCCTTTTTCCACAGCAAACCTCTTCAACCCCCTTATTGACAGAGGTTTATCTACATCCTGGCGCCTGCACTCATCTTCGCAATGATGGGCGCAGATAGTGCCGCAGATACCAGGCAAGGGATTTGCGTTTCTTATTATGTTTAACGCTTCATCAAAATTGCCTGTAGCAATACTGAATAAATAGTCCCTGACTTCCTGATGTATGGGACACGCCGCCTGGCACGGTGGCACCGGGGAAGACTGGTTGTCCTGGTAGAAATGGTGAGACAACGGTAATCACTCCTTCGCAAATATTAAAATATAATGTTTACTACTCATGTATAATTCTACTTAAATTGAAGTTATTCCTCTTCTGTAAAAGAAATATTCCTTAAGAATTAAATTATTTAATTATTTTGTTAATTGCCACAGTATATTGCGCAAAATCTCCAGCATAATATAACACTCATTACTCCGGCATTATATAACTCCGGGTAGTTACCAGGGTTAGTTACCAGGGTTAGTTGCCAAAAGAAAAAGATGCCGGCAGTTAACTGTCCCGGAGGCCGGAGGTGGCCCTGGCTACTTCCAGTATCCGGGCGGCAACTATACGGGCTCTTTTCTGGGCCGTTTCGTCCTCACTGGAAGGCTGTTGAGCACAAGCCCCATGGTGCCCGGCATCGTATTCAGGGTGACCGTCCGCCACCACGGTGATACCCTGGACCATCAGCATATCGTGCAGGGCCCTTAAAGCAGTTTCCTGGCCGCCAAACCTTGCTGCCCCGGAAGTAACCGCTGCACCCACCTTGTTAATCAGCTTTTTTTCGGTCCTCAACCGGCGGGTCTTATCCCAAAACGCTTTCAGCTGGCCAGAAACAGTACCAAAATAAACCGGGCTACCCAGTACTACCGCATGAGCACGTTCCAGTTTGCGGTAAGCTTCTTCCAGCTCCGTTCCCTTGTAACAGGTGCCCGGGCAGGGATTAGCGCACGCGGCACAAAAAGGATCATTCTGACCGTTCATTACGCTATGCGCGTGGATCATCTCCACTTCGGCCCCTTGTTCTTCCGCTTCTTTCCGCACCAGGTTCAAGAGGTAAGAAACATTTCCTTCTTTTTTGGGGCTGCCATTAATTACAACTAAAAACACTATACCAACCTCCTTTACTTTGTATTATAATTATATTAAACAATAAACACTTTATTAATTATTATATTATATCAAAACAACTGCCGGGAGGGCTGAATGCCATGAAGCCAAAGCTAAAAAAAATTTTTACCACGTTATTATTATTTATTTTATGCGCATCATTTTTGCCGGGCGTAGATGCAGAAAAGGTGCATGCCCAAACAGATATCTCCCTGGAAGCAGAACATGCTGTTTTGCTGGAAGCCCATACGGGAGAGGTGCTTTATGAAAAAAACGCCCATGAAAACAACTACCCCGCCAGCCTTACCAAAATCATGACCCTGGCAATAGCCATGGAAGCACTGGAAAACGGCATGGTGGACTGGGAGGATACCGTTACCGTCAGCGAAAACGCCTGGAGGACCGGCGGATCACAAATGTACCTGGATCACAACCAGGAAGTTTCCTTCCGGGAATTAATTAAAGGAATTGCTATTGTATCCGCCAACGATGCCTGCATAGCCGTTGCAGAGCATATATACGGCAGTGAAGCATCATTTGTAGACCGCATGAACCGAAAGGCAGATGAACTGGGCCTGGAAAACACCAGTTACGTAAACACCCACGGGCTTCATTCTGAAGACCACTATATGAGCCCCCGGGATACTGCAGTACTTTCGCACTACTTTATTTCCAATTACCCGGAGGCCGCCAAATACCAGTCGGAGAAAACTTTTACTTTTAACGATATCAAACAGTACAACCGCAATCCGCTGCTGGGATCTTTCCAGGGTACAGACGGTATAAAAACAGGAAGGACGGATGAATCGGGCTATTCGCTGGCTGCTACCGCCCAAAGAGACGGTATGCGTTTTATTGCCGTAATCATGAACGCGGAAGACAACGAAGAGCGCAAAAAAGACGCCACTGCCCTTCTGAGCCACGCTTTTAATAATTACGAACTCTACACAGTCGCCACTACCGGCGCACACACGGGCGATGCCCGCGTTTACGAAGGAAAGCAGGATACAGTTCCCGTAAGACCGGGCCATGACCTGGAAGTGTTAATTCCACGCGGAGAAGCGGAAAACGTGCACACCAAATTAAATTTTGACCTGGAAATAACCGCCCCGGTAAAAGAAGGCGAAGTTCTGGGAGAAGTAGAAGTTTACCTGGGAGAAGAGCTGCTGGATATCGCCAAAGTGGAAGCCGCCGAAGATGTGGAAAAACTGGGATTCTGGGCCTCCCTCTGGAACAGCGTAAAATTCTTTTTCAGCGGGCTATTGCAAACTGTTTGGGAAGGTATAACCGGCATTTTTAGCTAAAATTTTAGGAAGAAAAAGGCCCGCGGCAGGGAGGTATTAAAATAACCCGGAGGTAGTAGATTTACCCCCGGGTCAAGTAGCACCCACATTGAGACCAAAAACACCTTCCTCCCCCGGTGATAACACCTGCATTGGGAAAAAGGAAAGAGGCTCACCTCCCAATTATCAATCATGAGATTAGTCTTGCCTCTCTTTTTTTTGTTTAACTTCTTAAAGCAGCCTGAGCCGCAGAAAGCCTGGCTACAGGTACCCGGTAAGGTGAACAGCTTACGTAATCCAGCCCTACATGCTGGAAGAACTCTATAGACCGGGGATCGCCGCCGTGCTCCCCGCATACACCCAGCTTTACGTCATCTTTAACCTGCCGGCTTCTCTGGCAGGCCAGCTTGACCAGCTCTCCAACTCCCTCACGGTCGATTTCCATAAACGGGTTTTCCGTAATAATTTTATTCTGCAAGTAAAAGGGTAAAAACTTGGCTTCTGCATCATCACGGCTAAAGCCAAACGTGGTCTGGGTAAGGTCGTTGGTTCCAAAAGAGAAAAAGTCGGCTTCCTGCACTATCTCGTCGGCAGTTACACAGCTGCGGGGCAATTCTATCATGGTGCCGATTGTGTATGGAATTTCCATGCCTTTTTCTTTAAGCACTTCTCCTGCTGTTTCTTCCATTTTGCTCCTCATCTCTTTAAGTTCATTGACATGGCCCACCAGGGGCACCATAATCTCCAGCAGTATCTTGTCTTTTTCCACCCCTTCTTCTATCAGTTCCGCGGCCGCCTGCAGCGCCGCCCGGACCTGCATCTGGTATATCTCGGGAAAAGTAAGCCCCAGCCGGCATCCACGGTGTCCCAGCATGGGATTCATTTCATAAAGCGTCTTCACCTTCTGCCAGAGCATCTCTTTCCGGTGAAGTTCTTCCCGGTTGCCTGTTTCCCTCAGTCGGGCCAACTCCTGCAGCAGCTCTTCCCTGTCGGGTAAAAACTCGTGCAGAGGAGGATCCAGGAGTCGTATAGTAACCGGGTAGCCTATCATCTCCTTGAAAATATCCTTGAAATCTTGTTGCTGCATGGGAAGCAGCTGTTTCAGGTAGCCGCCTCGCTCTTCCTTGCTGCCGGAGAGGATCATCTCCTGAACTACAGGCAGGCGGTCAGAATCAAAAAACATGTGCTCGGTACGACAAAGCCCTATACCGCGGGCCCCCCACTCTACAGCCTTGCGGGCGTCTTCCGGGGTATCGGCGTTGGCCCTTATAGAAAGCTGACGGACTTCATCGGCCCATTTCAGTATCGCCTGAAAATCTTTATCAATAACCGGGTCTACCATGGGTACATCGCCCTGGATAACCCGGCCGGTAGCCCCGTCAATGGATAGTTTATCTCCTTCGTTTAAGTATACCCCGTTGATGCTAAGGCTGTGGGAGCGTTCATCTATTTCCAGCTCTTCGCAGCCGCACACACAGGGTTTACCCATTCCCCTGGCCACCACTGCGGCGTGGCTGGTCATACCTCCACGGCTGGTTAAAATTCCCTCGGAAGCTATAATGCCGTGTATATCGTCGGGAGTAGTTTCCTGCCTGACCAGTAGAACTTTCTTGCCTTCCCTGGACCAGTTTTCCGCGGTATCAGCATCAAAAGCCACTTGCCCGGAAGCGGCCCCGGGAGAAGCGGGAAGCCCCTTGCTTAAAATCTCCAGTTCTGCTGCGGGGTCTATCTGACGGTGCAGCAGCTGTTCTATCTGTTCCGGAGTCACCCTTAAAAGCGCCTCTTCTTTGGAAATAATGCCGTTTTCCACCATGTCTACTGCAACTTTAACCGCCGCCGGGGCGGTACGCTTGCCCGTCCGGGTCTGCAGCAAGTAAAGCTTACCTCTTTCTATAGTAAATTCTATATCCTGCATATCCCGGTAGTGAGTTTCCAGCTTCCGCGATACATCCAAAAATTGCTGGTATGTTTCGGGAAGTTCTTCCTTCAACTTTTCCAACGGCTGCGGAGTCCTTATCCCCGCTACCACGTCTTCGCCCTGGGCATTTAACAGGTATTCCCCGTATATCCTGTTCTCCCCGGTAGAGGGGTTGCGGGTAAACGCCACCCCGGTGCCGCTATCGTCTCCCATGTTGCCGAAAACCATGGCCTGCACGTTTACCGCTGTGCCCAGGTTCTCGGATATACGGTTGGCTTCACGGTAAACCTTGGCCCGGGGGGTGTTCCAGGAATCAAAAACAGCACAGATGGCCATGTCAAGTTGTTCCCAGGGATCCTGGGGAAAATCCCGTCCTGTTTTTTCTTTAACCTTGTTTAAAAACATCTCTACCACATTCTCTAAAGATGCTTCGCTTAAATCAGCGTCAGTTTCCGCTCCACTATTCTTTTTTTCTTTTTGTATAATTTCTTCAAAATCGTAATATTCTATATGAAGAACTACTTCTCCAAACATCTGGATAAACCGGCGGTAACAGTCCAGGGCAAAACGCCGGTCCCCGGTTTCTGCAGCAAAACCTTCCACGGTATCACTATTAAGCCCCAGGTTTAATATGGTATCCATCATGCCCGGCATGGATATTACCGCACCGGAGCGGACAGAAACCAGAAGGGGGCGCTTTGGGTCGCCAAATTTCCTGCCAGTTTCACTTTCCAGGACTTTAATTTTTTCTTTTACTTCTTCCTGCAGCTCACTGCTTAATTCCCCGTTATTGCGGAAATACTCCATGCAAGCTGCAGTGGTAATGCTAAAACCCGGGGGTACAGGAAGGCCCATGCTTTTCATCTCCGCCAGGTTTGCTCCTTTACCTCCTAAAAGTTCTTTCATGGAAGCATTTCCTTCCGAAAACAGGTATACCAGTTTTTCACTACTCATCCATAAGCCCCTCCTCGTTGACCAGATTTAAAATACTATTGGCTATTTCTTCAACCGCCTTGTTAGACACTTCAAACACCCTGCACCCGATACGCCTCATGATCTTATCGGAATAATCCAGCTCATCTAAAATCCTTTCCATAGAAGCGTACTGGGAACGGGTGGTTAAACCCAGGCTGTTTAGTCTTTCCTGCCGTATCCTCTGCAGCTGCTCCGGGTTAATGGTAAGCCCGATAATTCTTTCCGGTGGAATTATAAAAAGTTCCTCCGGGGGGTCCACCTCGGGTACCAGGGGAAGATTGGCTACTTTAAGACGGCGGTGCGCCAGGTACATGCTCAAAGGTGTTTTGGAAGTACGAGAAACACCAATAAGGACTATGTCGGACAACAGGAGGCCCTTGGGATCTTTTCCATCGTCGTATTTAACTGCAAATTCTACCGCTACTATCCTGCGGAAATATTCTTCGTCAAGGCGGCGCACCAGCCCCGGTTCCAGCCGCGGTTTTTCCGGCATAATGGTGGACAGCGCGTTCATTAAAGGCCCCAGCAAATCCACCGCAACAACCTTGTATTTCTCGGAAGCTTTTTCCAGGGCCACCCGGAGATGAGGGTAAACCAGTGTATACACTATAACACTGTTTTGCCTGGCCGCACTTTCTGTTATTTCCTCAATTTTTTCTTCATCTTTTACAAAAGGGATTCGGCGCATATCTACATTTCCGTCATTAAACTGGATTATTGCGGCCCTGGTCACCAGTTCAGCTGTCTCCCCGATAGAATCGGAGACCATATAAATAACAGGCTTTTCCGTACTCACTCCTTTAACCTCCTCAGTCAGTTAATTGCAGCACAGCACCAATTAAGCCAACACAATTATTTTGCTATCACCTATTCTCCAATATCCACAAGTAAACGCACCAGCGTGGTTTTACTGACTCTTCCGGTTACTTTTAACCTGCCGTTTTCTTCTTCGCTAACTACCGGTAGCGCGTCTACTCCAAATTCAAACATTTTTGTCGCAGCATCCAGCACACTTTCTTCCGGTTCCAGGGTGGCCAGCCCTCCACCGCGGGTCATTATCACCGCTACCGGCATCATGGTCAAGTCGGAAGACCCAATGGAAGCCTTCAACAGGTCCTTCTGGGAAACGCTGCCTTTAAGACAACCCTCTTCATCCACCACAAACAAGGTTCCCACTTCCTCCAGGAAAAGAGTTACCACGGCATCATACACTGAAGTCTGCTCTTTTACTACTACGGGCATAAATTTTATTTCCTTTACTTTTACCCGCTTGAAGTAATCGGACCAGAAATGTTTTCCTTCTTTGCCCACGTAATAGTAGCCAACACGGGGCCTTGCTTCCAACAGACCGGAGGTAGTTAATATAGCAATATGAGGCCTTAGCGCAGCCCGCGATATGCTCAGGCGCGAAGCAATATCTTCCCCCGAAATAGGACCCTCGTTTTTTACTATTTCCAGGATCTCTTTCTGTCTCTGGTTTAACTCAATATTTCCCCGCCCCCCTTTAACACCGGCATAAAAATCTAAACGGGTTCAGGTTCATACAACCATCCCAAAAACAGGCTACCCTGTTTTTGATACATACCCAATACAGTATATACTATATTCACCCCTCAGGTTCCTGCCTACTAAACTATATTCATAAAAATTTAAGTAATTGCTCAGTTTAGTAAATATTTTTTTTACCACTAAGGCTTTTAAGCCCCGCAGGAGAATAATTTTCCTTACACTTCCCACTACATATTTTATACAGCTGGCTGCACCAGCGAAAAATCCCCGTATATTTGGTAGATTTTTTTAACTTCCAGGAGAAGTTGAAGGCGGTTTTGCCGCAGGCTCTCCTCCTCCACCATCACCATTACTTCATCAAAAAAGCGATCTACGGTACTCCTCAGCCCGGCCAGCTCCTGAAGGGCAGCGTGGTAATCTCTGGCATAAAGCGCATTTTCAACCTTTTCACGGACTTCACCGGCTTTTCCCCACAGCTGTTTTTCCGCTTCTTCCTGGAAAAGGGAAGGAGCTACCTCTCCTTCCGCAGCCACTTTCCGTGCCAGGTTGTTAACCCGGGTAAACCCGGCCAGCAGGTCCTCCAACCTGCCTTCTTTCAACTCGCTTCCCAGGGCGGCGGCTTTCTGGTAAAGTGATAACAGGTCACGATAGGGAACCGCCAGCACAGCTTCAATAACATGGTGGGAAAGGCCCTTTTCCTGAAAAACATAGCGTATCCTCTGTTGGATAAAATCTTTCAGGTGGTTATAAACTTCTCTGGTCCGGTCATTATTTTCATTTTGCTGCTTCGCTTCGCCGGTAAAGTGTTCCAGGGCATTTTGCACTATTTCATCCGGGGAAAGGGGTACCCTTTTTTCCAGCAGGACGCTTACCACACCCATGGCCTGCCGCCTCAGGGCATAGGGATCCTGGGATCCGCTGGGCTGTATCCCGGCATGAAAGCATCCTGCCAGGGTATCAACCTTGTCGGCTACGGAAACCAGCACACCTTCCGGCGTTTCCGGGAGGTCATCCCCGGCAAAACGGGGCAGGTAGTGTTCATAAATTGCTTCGGCCACCCTGGATTTTTCCCCGCTTTCAAGCGCATATTCTCTACCCATAACCCCCTGCAGTTCAGGAAATTCCTGCACCATGTTGGTCATAAGGTCCGCCTTACCCAGGTAAGCCGCGCGGCTGGATCGTTCTACGATTTCCGGGGATAAACCCCAATTACCACCCATCTCCTGCACCAGCTTCATTAACCTCAAGGACTTATCGTAAATGGTACCCAGCTCTTCCTGGAAAACCATCTCCTGCAAGCGGGGCACGTAATCCTGGAATGGCTTCCTTAGATCTTCACGGTAAAAGAAATCCGCATCGGCCAGGCGGGCCTGCAGCACTTTTTCGTACCCTTTTCGGGTGTACTCCGTATAGCAGTTGTTGCTGATTCCCAGAAAATGAGGAAGCAAAGCAGGATCTTGCCCGGAAGCTGACACAACCGGGAAATACCTCTGGTGCACCTGCATGGTAGTTATCAATACCTCGCGGGGAAGCTGCAAGTAGTTTTCCGGGAAACTACCCCTTACCACTTCGGGGTACTCCACCAGGAAACATACTTCCTGCAAGAGCTCCCGGTCTATCCAGGGGGCCCCGTTTATATCTTCCGCGGACTGCTCTAGCATTTTCTCTATGGCTGCCTTCCTTTGTTCCTGGTCCAGTATAACATGGCACTGCTGCAGGCGTTCCAGATAGTCCGGAATATCTTTTATCTCCCAGGGGCCCGGCGCCAAAAAGCGGTGTCCGTATGTATGCCTGCTTGAGCTTACACCGGCGTATTCAAAAGAAACCACCTGGTCACCCCACAGGCACAGCAGCCACCGCAGCGGCCTGATAAATTTTACTTCCTTGCTGAACCAGTACATGGAACGGGCAAAACGCAGCGACTTAAGCAGCTGCGGCATTAGTGCAGGCAACAGTTCCCCGGTATCCCGTCCGGGAGTCTCCCGCAAAGCCATGACGTATTCGGTCCCTTTTAGCTCTTTCAAGTATAAATCTTCCACTTCAACACCGGCACTTCTGGCAAATCCCATGGCAGCCCTGGTGGGGCTCCCTTCTTCGTCAAAAGCGTGCTGCCTGGAAGGCCCTTTGATTTCTTCCCTTACCTCTTGCTGCCTGCTATCCAGGCCCCGCGCCAGGAGAACCAGCCGTCGGGGGGTAGCGTACGTTTCAATGCCGGAGTAATTTATACGGCTGTCTTTAAACAATCTTTTTGATTCTTCCTGGAGCTGATCCAGCACCCCGGGCAACAGCTCCGAAGGCATCTCTTCGCATCCTACTTCCAAAAGCAGATCATTTGCGGACAACTTCTGAACCTCCTTTACAGAGAGGATAACCGGCTTCTTTACGTTGCTGGAGGTATTTTTCCGCACAAATGCGGGCCAGGTCGCGTACCCGGGCAATATATCCGGTTCGCTCGGTCACGCTGATGGCTCCGCGGGCATCCAGCAGGTTAAATGTATGTGAACATTTCAAAATATAATCGTAGGCCGGCAGCACAATCTTTTCTTCCAGGAGACGCCGCGCTTCACGCTCGTAAAAATTAAACAGCTGCTGTAGCATTTGCGTATCCGCGTAATCAAAGCTGTACAGAGAGTGCTCTTCTTCCGCCCTGTGAAATATCTCCCCGTAAGTAATATTACCGGTCCAGGTAAGGTCGAAAACGTTATCCACGTCCTGGACATACATGGCTATCCGCTCCAGCCCGTAAGTTATTTCTACGGACACTTCCTCCACATCCATCCCCCCTACCTGTTGAAAGTAGGTAAACTGGGTTATCTCCATGCCATCCAGCCACACTTCCCAGCCCAGGCCCCAGGCTCCCAGGGTTGGGGACTCCCAGTTATCCTCCACAAACCGGATGTCGTGATCCAGGGGATTAATATCCAGGCTTTTCAAACTGTCCAGGTATAGCTCCTGCACGTGTGAAGGCCCGGGTTTTAGAATAACCTGGTACTGCAAGTGCTGGTAAAGACGGTTGGGGTTTTCCCCGTAGCGCCCATCGGCAGGTCTGCGGGAAGGCTCCACGTATCCCACCCACCATGGCTCCGGGCCAAGCGCCCTCAAAAACGTGGCCGGGTTCATGGTGCCCGCTCCTTTTTCAACATCGTAAGGCTGCCAGAGCACACAGCCCTGCTTCATCCAAAAATCCTGAAGGCCGGCGATAAGGGCCTGCAATTCCACATCAATCCCTCCCCGGTTTAATTAAATGTATATGCAATATATGGTAATATAAAACTCCCGCCTCTATAGTTAACTATAGGGACGGGAGGTTATCCCGCGGTTCCACCCTACTTGGCCGGGACGGCCCACTTTAAATAAAATATGGCTTCGGAATCCCTTCACCGCGTTTTACCGGGCTTTCACCTTCCCCGGTTCGCTGTCCGGTTTTCACCACGGCTACTCTTTTCCTTCATCACCAGTATTCTGTTTAAACATTAATTTAACAGAGGCGGGCGGTACTGTCAACAATACCCCCTGCCCTTGTTGTTAGAAGTTAGCGGCTGCTCCCGCCTAATAGTGAACTTCAAGGGGCTCGGGAGGCTTCTCCTCTTCCACCCCGGAGAGCTTCCGGTAAGCGTACGTCACGGCCAGCGCTGCTACAGGGGCTGTGAAAAACGCACCCACACAGCAGCAAAAAATGCCGGCCATGTAAATTAAATATGTTAATAAATATAATCCTACAAGTTTTAGTGTATGCCCGCTGGTAGCTTTCCAACTGAGGATTAAAGATTCTACAGCTCCCGCATTTTGATCTATTATAAAAAAGATAAAAAACCATAACCTGACAAACAAAAATATGAACAATATCATTAAAGAAGACATTAATAAAATAGCTGATATTTCTGTCATAATTTCTTCACCTGCCAGATCCAATATAATAATACTAAAAATAGCTAAAAAAGTTATTGCGAAAAATATTAAATAGAGAACCAAGCATGCCAGAAAAATTCTAATAACTAAATTGATATCAAAATTGAATAAATCTTTCCATTCCGGTTTATTACCGTCAATAATTTTAATAATAATCGAAACATAACCAATTAAAATATAAATAGAAAAACCAGAAAATATTACTACAAAAAAAATCATAAATATAATACCTACAATTTCAGAAACAAACTCGCTCCACAGCTCAAATATCATAAACATGAACTGTAATATGAAATTTGCAAAAAACATAATAGCCATAACTACCAGTGTAACCAGAAACAAAAAACCCAGGTTTTGATTCAGCTTTTCAAAAGCTACAGAAAGAGCGTCTCCCACATTAAACTTTGACTCCTGCATTTTTCCACCTCATTTTTTTAAATATAACAACATACCATATTTTACTTAGTGAACTTCAAGGGGCCCGGGAGGCTTCTCCTCTTCCACCCCGGAGAACTTCCGGTAAGCGTACGCCACGGCCAACGCTGCTACAGGGGCTGTGTACAACACTCCCACACAGCAGGCTATTATACCTGCTACAAAAATAAAAAAGCTTAATAAAAATAAAACTAGTAAATCAAAAACATGACCCCTGGTAACCATCCAGCTTAAAGAAAAAGATTCCCACACTCCAGTATCTTGGTCCATAATATAGTAATCAAAAAACCACAACCTGGTACCAATAATTACATATACCACGAACAGGGGAAGGAAAAGAAGATCTGCAGCTAAAAATAACGGTATACCTACCGTATCTATTCCAAATAAAACTAACATTACAGCCGGGGATAAAATTAAAAATCCAATAAATAGAAAAATTATATGGGCCAAAATCACTTTAATTATTATGTTATAGCGAGGAAAAATATCTGACAAGTCTGGTGTTTTGCCATCCACAATTTTTATGGTAATTAAAATATATCCCATATACAGTATAGAAAAAATAACCCAATATATAATGCCCAATACAATATTGAAAGCAATACTCACTATATTATTCATCTCATAAACAGCCAATGATAATAATTCTAAAATAATCCCTGATACAATTACAATAAGAAAAAACAGTACAGTAACTGTCAAGAAAAAAACCAGATGCTTCCCGATAGTATCAAACGCAAAGGAGATAGCCTCCTCCACATCAAACATTGATTCCTGCAATTTTATACCTCTTTTTAGCATATATTTTCATACTATTTTTGCTTAATACATAATTACGATACAGATTAATAAAATTCCTTCAATAACAACTAATTACTACAACAGAATATTTTGAATAAGAAACAAAGGAAGACTTTTCTTTTCTAACCACTAACCTCTAATAAGCACCAGGGGCGCCTCGGGTCTGTGTTATACCTTCGCTCGCTGCTTTGCGCATAAAATGTTCCGTGCTCGCGGCTTCAGGCCGCGGCAAA
>PWGO01000104.1 GCA_003554525.1 Syntrophomonadaceae bacterium
AAGGAAGTCTTTTCTTTTCTAACCACTAACCTCTAATAAGCACCAGGGGCGCCTCGGGTCTGTGTTATACCTTCGCTCGCTGCTTTGCGCATAAAATGTTCCGTGCTCGCGGCTTCAGGCCACGGCAAAACTCGCAGGCTAAAGCCTGCTCAAACAGTTGCCGCGGCTTATCTTCAGCCGCTGCGCGCGTTTGATAGAGCAAATCAATGCTCGCTGCCGGTATAAACACAACCCTTTGGCTTACTACACCACAGGAAAAAGCTCGTTGCTCCTCCGTCTGGTGTTAAGTAGCCACCACATTGGCGCCACAACATCTTCCTCCCCCCTGGTGCTCCGGCAGGGGGAAGAAAACTCTTTATCAGTCAAACGGTTATCTATATATAATTACCTAATAAAATTGTAATTTGCATATACATGCGTTATACTTTTGGATAACGGGTAGAAACACAGTTTATTGTTTTGTGGCTAACAGGAGCGTTTAAGTATGTAATTATAATTTATGGTATTTAAATATATTTTTTTGAAGGAGGGACAAGTTTGGAGGTAAACAAAATTGAGGAAGTAGTAAAAAATCAAAGCAGCGAGGGAAACATTTCCTGCAGTGAAGCTTTTAACATTGCTAAAGAATATGGGTGTTCTCCAAAAGAAGTAGGGGAGGCATGTGACCGGTTAAAGATAAAAATTGTTTCCTGCCAGCTGGGATGTTTTTAATACTTAAAAGAGGTGGAAGCGTTTGTTTAAAGTTTTAAATGTAGAAGAAGCACAGGATACAGTTGTTGAAAACTTTAAATATTATACAAAGGTAGAAGAAGTTAACCTGGAAAACGCCTTGCACCGGGTGTTGTCTTATCCGGTTGCAGCCGGGGAAGATATGCCTCCTTTCTCGCGTTCTACCATGGATGGTTTTGCCGTAAAAGCGGAAGATACCTTTGGAGCGAGCGAAGCATTTCCCATGATATTAACCCTGGCCGGGGAAGTTCCCATGGGGAAAATGCCTCCTTCCGTGGTACAGGGCGGAGAAGCCATGCAGGTTTCAACAGGCAGCGTACTGCCGGAAGGTGCTGACGCGGTAGTAATGCTGGAGTATGTAGAAAACCTGGAAAACCGTGAAATTATGGTTTACCGCCCTGCTGCACCGGGAGAAAATATTATCCGCCGTGGAGATGATTACCGGCCGGGGGTTGAAATACTGCCAGCGGGCCACATGCTTCGTTCCCAGGACTTAGGAGCGCTTGCAGGGATGGGTATAACCCGGGTGAATGTAAACAGGTTGCCTGTGACTGCAGTAATTTCTACCGGTGACGAAATAGTAGATTGTAGGAACACTCCCCTTCCTGGACAGATAAGGGATATAAATACCACTGCAATTACCACCCTGGTAACCTCACAGGGAAGCATTCCGCTTCCCCTGGGCATTATACCGGACCGTAAAGAAAAATTAATGGAGGCACTGCAAGAGGCAGTTAGTAAAGCCGATATTATTATTATTTCCGGGGGAAGCTCCGTAGGAACCAGGGATGTAACCGTAGAAGCTATTGAAGGTAGTGAAAACGGGGGTATATTTTTCCACGGAATTGCAGTGAGGCCCGGGAAACCAACTATATTGGGGAAAATAAAAAACAAGCCCGTGTTCGGCCTCTCCGGCAACCCGGTTTCGGCCATGATTGGTTTCCTCCTTTTGGTAAAGCCTTTAATCAGGTTAATGCAGGGATTACCCTGTCACGAAGAATTTAAGCGAAAAATTAAAGCTAAATTAAAAAACAATCTTCCCTCTACAACCGGCCGAGAGGATTATTACCGGGTGCATTTGCTGAAGGAGGAAGGAGAAGAGTATACTGCAGAGCCTGTTTTGGGGTCTCCCGGTTTAATCAGCACCATGGTGAAAGCCCACGGGCTGCTTCGGGTTCCCCGCAACGTAGAAGGTTTATACCAGGGGGACGAAGTGGAGGTAGAATTGCTGGATTAAAGTATCCCGCACAGCATTTAGCACAAACATTTTGCACAACCATTTCCTACAAACATTACATAAACATTACTAACTAATAAGGAGGATTCCGGTTTTGAAAGAGAGTAAAATATACTTGCAAAACACTCCACTGGATGAAGCTCAAACCCGTTTTTTTGAACAGGTAAAAAATATTTATCCGGGTAAAAATAGCCGGGTGGAGGTGGAAACAGTAAAAAGTGCCGGCCGTATAACTGCCGAGCCGGTGCTGGCCGGGTTATCCTCGCCACACTATTTTGCTTCTGCCATGGACGGGGTAGCGGTGCCTGCGGAACAAACTTTTGGAGCGGCTGAAACCAGTCCCAAGATTTTAAATGTTGGAGAAAACTGTTATTTTGTAGATACGGGGGATCCCCTCCCGGAAAATTGCAATGCAGTAATAATGATAGAACATGTCAACAAAATTTCCCCCAACCAGGTCGAGATATACGCTGCCGCTGCACCGTGGCAGCATGTCAGACCCGTGGGAGAAGATATACTGGCCGGTGAACTGGTATTGCCTGTATTTCATAAAATCGGGCCGGTAGAAACAGGTCTGCTGCTCAGTGCCGGGGTTAACAGCCTCGCAGTATTAAGAAAGCCCCGCGTCATAATAATTCCTACGGGAAGTGAACTGGTAGAGCCGGGGAAAACCCCCGGCAAGGGGGAAATTATTGATTCTAACTCTTCACTTTTTACCGCCCTGGTTGAAGAATGGGGAGGGGAAGCCGTTATTTACCCGGTAACCGAAGATGATTACTATAAGATAAGTGAAACAGTGCTAAAAGCATCTGAAGAAGCAGACCTGGTTTTAATTAGCGCCGGTTCCTCGGCGGGAGGTGAAGATTATACCTCCAGGGTAGTAGAAGAACAGGGGGAGCTATTCGTGCACGGGGTAGCTATAAGGCCGGGTAAACCGGTTGTGCTGGGCCGGGTAAAAGAAGCTGCAATAGCCGGAATACCCGGATACCCCGTATCTGCTTACCTGGCTATGGATTTATTTGTAAAACCCCTGCTGCACTTGTGGCTGGGACAACAACCTGCCCATAAACCGGTTATGGAAGCCATAATAAGCAGGAAAGTGGTATCTTCGCTTAAAGATGAAGAATACCTTCGTGTGGTGGCGGGAAATGTAGAAGGGAAAAACACGGCGGTGCCACTTCAGCGCGGGGCCGGTGTGCTTTCTTCCGTTTTAAAAGCCGACGGGTGGGTGCGTATACCGCAAAGTGTGGAAGGGCTGGAAGCTGGAACCAGTGTACAAATAATGTTAAACAAAACGCCGGAAGAAGTTTACCGCAATATACTGTGTGCGGGGAGCCACGATTTATGCCTGGATATACTGCACAATAGCCTCTGCCGCCTACAACCCGGGTTATCATTAAAGTCAGCTCACCTGGGCAGCGTGGGAGGGATAATGTCTATAAAAAGAAAAGAAGCGCACCTGGCCCCAATTCACCTGTTAGACCCGGAATCAGGTATTTATAACATACCTTACATAAAACGCTATTTACCGAACCAGGACCTGGTTCTCCTCCATCTGCTGTACCGGGAGCAGGGATTAATACTTCCTCAGGGTAATCCCCAAAATATCGACAGTATTGAGGATTTAACCCGGGAAGGACTCCAGTTTATAAACAGGCAGAAAGGAGCGGGAACCAGGATACTGCTTGATTATGAACTGGACCGGAAAGGTATTAATAAAGATGATATCACCGGATATCACCGGGAAGAATACAATCATCTGGCTGTTGCTGCTGCAGTAGCCTCTGGCAGTGCCGGTGCCGGGCTGGGTATCCTGGCTGCTGCAAGGGCCTACCAACTCGATTTTGTTCCCCTGGCTAAAGAAAGCTACGAAATTATTATACCCCGGGCCATCCTCGACCAGGAAGGGATTTCCCGGCTGCTGGAAGTTATATCATCGGCTGAATTTGCCCGGGAAGTAGAAAAGATGGGAGGTTATGACCTCCGCCACAGGGGAAAAGTAGTCTGGGAATCCGGTTAACTTCTCTTAAATTGTGGCTACTCACGGTGTGAAAGCTTAGAGAATAAAAAGGCCCTCCACCTTATGGAGCTGGTGTCAAGTTACCATAAACCGGGGTTGTTTAACGGTAGTTACGAATTACTTAGTAAAGAAGGAGGAAGTTAAATGATAGAAGCCGCTGTATTAACAGCCAGTGATAGAAGCTCAAAGGGAGAAAGGGAAGACAGGAGCGGAATCCTGCTGGAAGAAAAAATTAAAAAAAGCGGGGGGAAAGTAATAGAAAAAGTTATCACCCCGGATGATAGAAGCTCCATTGAAAAAGAACTTGTAAGGCTTGTCGACAACATAGGAGTAGACCTGGTAATTACCACGGGAGGGACCGGCCTGTCTCCCCGGGATAACACCCCGGATGCCACCCTTGCGGTTATAGACAAGGAAGTTCCCGGCATGGCGGAAGCCATGCGTTACGCCGGGATGGCAAAAACCCCCCATGCCATGTTATCCCGGGCTGTCTGTGGAGTTAGAAAGCAGACCCTTATAGTTAATATGCCCGGTAGCCCCGGTGCGGTAGAAGAAAATTTTGAAATAATATCCCGCAGTTTATCCCACGCTATAGAAGTTTTGCAGGGAAAAACAATGGACTGCTACCCCCACGAGCAATAGCCAGAAAAACAACCAGGCTTTAACTTTGACCCTGGTAGTACAACTTTACCGGGGCGTGTAGGCAATATCGTTTGCAGCAGGATTTTTTAATAGTTTCTGTAATTGTCTGCTCAAGGTTATGGGACTGTAAACTAAAGTTAATGAATAATATTTCTCCCTCACCCTAATAACCTGTCTGAATAGTTACAATAAATTTAGTGGTTTGTTATGCATAATAATGCCATTAAATGCACATCATAACTATAAAGCCAACCGTTGGTTATGTTAATAATTATTATCTGGAAAAGTGAAAATATCAGCAAGCAAGTGAAAGTGCAATAAATAGAAAATAAAAGATATAAACCAAATATTACAGGAAATAGAAGCATGCAAAAGATATATCGTAGTAAAGGGAATATAAAGGGCTTGAATAATCCCTACCCCTTTACTATTATTATTGTCGGAAGTGTTAGCACTCTATTTAATTGAGTGCTGCTAACATAGTAAAATACAACATAAACAAAGGAGGTATAACCAAGATGAACCTGAAACCCTTGGGTGACCGGGTAGTAGTAAAGGTTATGGAAGCTGAAGAAAAAACCAGCAGTGGTATAGTTCTGCCCGATACCGCCAAAGAAAAGCCACAGCAGGGGGAAGTAAAAGCCGTAGGCAGTGGAAAAATGCTGGATAACGGCA
>PWGO01000042.1 GCA_003554525.1 Syntrophomonadaceae bacterium
TTATACATAAAACACACCAAACTTAAAAACTACCCTCAAACATAAACACGCAATCGCGCAAGAGAGCAGCTTAAATCCTTACTCAGTTCCTGCCCTGTTCAATTTTCAAAGAGCGGTAAACCATTGTCTTTGATTTGTGTTCCCAACCAACGACTTATATATCCTAACACGGCACCATTTTGGTTGTCAATATCATTTTTCCCCAAAAAACTATTATATTATAAATATTTTTTTGCGACACAACCGGTGCAAGTGTGGCACAACACCGGAGAGCGTTTTCAGCCCCTATCACACCTGGCCATCGCGAGGTCTTAAAGTTGGAAATAATATTACTTCCCTTATAGAAGTAGAACCTGTCAATAACATTATAAGCCTGTCTATCCCAATACCCAGGCCTCCCGCAGGAGGCATTCCGTATTCCAGTGCAGTAAGAAAATCTTCATCCATCATGTGCGCTTCCTCATCGCCTTTTTCCCTTTTTGACATCTGAGTCTCAAATCTTTTTCGCTGTTCCTGCGGATCGTTTAGTTCGGTAAAAGCATTGGCTATTTCATTTCCCAGGATAAACAATTCAAATCTAGAAGTAAAACGCGGGTCTTCTTTGTTTTTCTGGGCCAGTGGAGAAACTTCAACCGGGTAATCTTTAATAAAAACCGGCCCTTTTAAATTTTCCTCACATAAGGTTTCAAACACTTCAGCCATTACTTCCCCCCAGCTGGATTGAGCAGATACTTTTACTCCTTTTTGCCATGCCGCCTCCCGGGCATGCCGGTCATCTTCAATAGAGGCAAAATCCAGACCGGTATATTCTTTAACTATCTCCATCATGGTAACCCGGGGCCAGGGAGGAGCTAAATCAACTTCTTCGCCTTTCCAGGTTATCACCGTGGTACCAAGAACATTTTTGCTCAATTCTACTAAAAGCCTTTCTGTAAGTTCCATCATGTCCAGGTAATCGGCATAAGCCTGGTAAACTTCGAGGGTTACAAACTCGGGATTGTGAACAGTAGAAATACCTTCATTCCTGAAAACTTTGCCCAATTCATAAACTTTCTCCATTCCACCCACCAGCAGGCGCTTGAGGTACAGCTCCGTAGCAATACGTAAATACATGTTTACTCCCAGGGCGTTGTGGTACGTGCTAAAGGGGCGGGCATTTGCTCCCCCGGCTATGGGAGACATCATGGGAGTTTCTACCTCGAGAAATCCTTCCCGGTTTAGCTGATCACGTATTTCCTGAATGATTTTACTTCTAAGTATAAATATATCTTTAACTTCGGTGTTTACTACCAGATCCAGGTACCTCTGCCGGTAACGGAGCTCTACATCTTTTAACCCGTGCCACTTTTCAGGAAGTGGTAAAAGAGACTTGGTTAGCAAAGAAAATCTCTCTACCGCTACCGTAGTTTCTCCTTTCCTGGTTTGGAATACAGTTCCTTCTACCCCGATAAAATCCCCAATATCAGTTAAACCAAAAATACCGTAAGCTTCTTCTCCAACCCCGTTAACATTTAAATATACCTGGATTTGCCCTTCACTGTCTTGGACGTGGGCAAAAGTGGCCTTTCCATGCTCCCTTTTGCTTACAATGCGTCCTCCCACGGTTACTTTCTTGTTGTCCGTGGAAGGAAACTGGTCAATTATCTCCCGGCTTTTGTTTTGTATGCTTATTTTTTCTCCTCTATAGGGGTCACAGCCTTTGTCGTAAAGTTCTTTTAGCTTGTCATAGCGTGATTGAATAAGATCTTCTTTTTGACTCATGTTATTAGCCTCCACGAACTACTATTTTACTTCCAGTATTTTGTGCTTGACTACTCCGGCAGGAACTTTTACTTCTACTATTTCACCTTCCGATTTTCCTAAAATGGCCTGCCCCACCGGGGATTCGTTTGAAATCAAGAAATTAGAGGGATCCGCCTCTGCTGTCCCTACAATAGTATATTCCCAGTCTTCATCATATTCCATATCTCTTATTTTAACCGTAGACCCCAGAGTTACTACCGTATTTTCTTCATTGTTTTCCTTTTCCATTATGCGTGCATTACGCAGCATTTTTTCCAGGGTAGCTATCCTTCCTTCAATAAAAGCCTGCTCGTTTTTGGCATCTTCGTATTCCGAGTTTTCACTTATATCCCCGAAAGATATGGCTTTCTTTATCCTGGCAGCAACTTCTTTCCTTTTAACCGACCTCAGGTGGCTTAATTCTTTTTCCAGTTTCTCCAGTCCACCCGGGGTTAAAATTACTTCTTCATTATTGGACATATTGGACATGTTAGCTCCTCCAGTATAAATTGTTTTCCTGGCAATCAATTTCATTATATGCACCACAGCCGGGCATTTAAAACAAATATAATAGTGTCAAGGTTCACCTTGACACATATTGCTTTTGGGCTTTGATTTGCTTTTTCACTCCCGACTTGGCCAGTATTTTAAAAAACATTATAAAATACAGCCTACATAATGTCAATAATAATGCTCGTTTTACTTCGTTTCAGGTTGTGCTCTTTTAAACTAAAAAACAACTACACAGGCATCTACTAACATACAGAATATCAATTAACAATTTTTTTTAAACCTCTTTTATTGCCTTGCAATCAGGGCTCTTTGCCTTATTTTTTCTATTTCCTCCTCGGTGACAGCTTTTTCAAAGCTGCGGAAGCCCGCCAACTTAAACCCGTGCTTTTTTGCCAGCCCGGTTATTTTTTCTACCTTGTCTATACTGATCTCCCTGCCCAGGGTATAGCTTTCCCATTTTCCTTCCAGGGCAAGGATCATGGTTTCTGCCATACAGGCATAAGCAGTGCGAGGGGGGAAACCAAAATTAAAATTAAAATTTACATCACCGGGAACATCTACCACCCCGCCTTCCAGGACCAGCACATCGTCCCTCTTCTGCGCTACCGATACTGAAACATCCCGGGGACGGGCTACATCACATACCACAGCACCGGGTTTAAGGTCATGGGGCTCCACCAGTGTATCTTCAGAACCGCTTACGGCAACGACTATATCTGCCCTGGGCAAGGATTTTTTTATATCGGAGGTTACCTTGACTGAAGTCCCGGTTTCCCGGTATATATTATCAGCCGCGTGTTCCAGTTTTCTTTTATCACGGGCCATCAGGGTCAGGTAGCGTACTCCTTTCTGGGACATGAGCCGGGCGCATACATTTCCTATAGATCCGGTAGCTCCTATAACCGCACACTCAGCATCTTCCAGGTTAACACCCATTAATTTGGCAGCCCTTTCCACACCTTCCATGGCCGTAGCTATAGTATAGCTGTTTCCGGTAGTTACCGGTATATTTAAATTCCTGGCTACAGTAACCCCAGCATCACCAACCACGGAAGTCATGGCGCCCAGGCCAACAATTCGTGCCCCAAGTTTTTCAGCATGCTTCCCCGCCTTAATTATTTTCTTTATCGTATACCCGGCTGGCAAATTAACCATCTGGTCAGAAGTCATGCTCACGGAAACAAAATAACCGCTGGTACTTGCGTGCGGCGAGGCCACGCCGGTAATTTCCGATACTTTCAAAGGAGGCATGCGCCTTATCAACCCTTCTACTAAAGGACGCGGCCATTTCCGCATAAAATTAAACTTCCTAAAAATGTCTTCAAGGGAAATGGGATGAATGATAAAAGCAAATTTACTCATAGGTTCCTCCTTAAAAGACTAATTTAAATGAACTACTCGAGGCTGAATATCCAGTCTCTCTAAAATTTGGCTGTATTTTTCAGCTGTAAGTTCCCTGTCGCTGCCATCAAGGCAAATTAAAATTGCTTCCATAACGTTGGTGCCAAAAGATCTCCCTTCCAGTTCAGGGGTAGTTGTAACCAGGGTTTTTATTTTCCTTGCCTGAAGGTAATCCAGGTCATCCCTGGTAACTGAATTGGTTATTATGGTTTTACCTGGTAACTCCAGAGGCATGTTTCTTTTTATAAAGTGAAAATCGCCGGCTATTATATCAGCCTCCTGAAAATAACGGGTATGGCTGGGCTTATTAATATCCTGCTTACTACCGGTAGGATAAAGCAAACTAAAAGGAAGCAAGCGAATCACCGGGACTATTACCCTTGCCACGCGGGCTACAGTTTTTAAATTATAAAGAGGCACAGGCAGGTGCAGGGCAAAGAGTATATCCCCATATATCATACGGCAACCTTCCTCTTCCAGGGACTGTGCCATACCTAACCTGTCCATGGCGGACATTAACAAAACCGTGGGGTTATCGTTAAACATTTCCCTGTCTTCTGCTACTTGCTTTATGACCCTACGCTCCAGGGTATTTTTTAAACCGGAGCCATCAACCACGGGGGTTTTATTAGCCGCTTTTACAATCTTTTGAGCATCTCTAAACTCATAACGTCGGTCCACTGCATATATATACCTGTCCATTCCTCCCAGTCCAAAAGCATCTACAACCCCGTCATTTTCCCTGATGAACCTGATCATTTTTTTCATGTCCCCGTCAGTGCCTACCCTCTCCACCCTACACTTGGTATTTAAAAGATCCAGTTCCACGGTATGATCTCTTTTGCTGGACCCGAGGCTTATACTAACCACTCTCTTCACCGGTATTTCCCCCCTATTTCTCCTTGTACTTTACCTAAACTTGCTCGAGGATATCCTTTAATACATAAGCAAGTCTTTCCGCTTCGATGATGCAGTCTTCCTGCAGGGGCGTAGTTCCAATATTTATGTGAAATACCTGGTTATCCAGAAGCGCAGTTGCTATTTCATGCCATTTGCCGGAAGTCAGCAAAATAACCACGTCAAATTCCTTTAAATAATTTATTTTTTCTATAACAAAATTAAAAAAATCCAGCGCCTGCTTCCCGTTTATTAATTCCCATCTTTCCCGGTTGTCTAAAAGCCATATATATTCAACTCCGGCATCAGCAGCTATTTGGTAAAGCTCCTCTTTATTGCCTACAGGAAACCCAATTACGGCAACTCTGGTGCCCCTGCTAACCTCTCCTATCTTCTCCAGGCGGGATATAAAAGTACGGTCCACATTTAATTTTTCCGCCACACTATCCTGGGAAAAGCCTTGTTTACGCCAATCTAAAATTCTGCCTACCACCATATTAATTTTTTCCCTGCTGATTAACTTGCTTCCTACCCTGGTTAAATCATTAAATGTCTGCATATATAACCCCACCCTTGTGCACAAAAATGTATAAAAGAATTTTACATCAAAATGTAGAATAACGCAACTGTTGTAACCGCTTATATTAGCATAATATTAACTACATTCTCCCCAAAATACTCCCCAAAA
>PWGO01000067.1 GCA_003554525.1 Syntrophomonadaceae bacterium
GCGGCAAAACTCGCAGGCTAAAGCCTGCTCAAACAGTTGCCGCGGCTTATCTTCAGCCGCTGCGCGCGTTTGATATAGCAAATCAATGCTCGCTGCCGGTATAAACACAACCCTTTTGCTTACTGCACACAGGACAAAGCTCGTTGCTCCTCCGTCTGGTGTTAAGTAGCCTCCACATTGACTTCCTGGGGGGGCTTTTTCTCACCTCTAACTTCCCACCTCTCACCTCTGAAAGTAGTTACCTTCTTTTTACTCTTTATTTTCCTCTTCTTCTGTTTTCTGTTGTTCTATTTTTTCCAGGAAGTGTACAATCCCCACTACTTTTTTCAAATCCACTACGAAGCCTACCCCGGTTCCTTTTTTGTTTAATTCCCCGGCTTCAATTATAGCTTCTAGCACATGATCGGTGGTTTCCTTGGGTACAAGGGTAAGCAGGATTTCTTTTTCTGGTTCTATGGGTATGCCCAGCAATTTTTTACTTTCGTGAATTCCTGTTCCCCGGCCGGGTATTATGGTTCCCCCTTCGGCGCCGGCTTTTTTGGATGCTTCAATCACCCTTTCCACCCATCCCTTCCTGACTATGGTTACAATCAAGTCGTGAGTATTTTCAACGCTGTGCGGCATGGTGTTGCCTCCTTTCAAAAAACATGTATAAGGTTAATTTTGGTAAAACCTTGGATTTAACGCTCAAACAGCAGACCCACCAGCATGACTATTATAATAGGCATCATGGCGACCAGGGCTATTAGCCCGAAACCGTCTATAACCGGGTCTCTGCCGGGAATTGCTTCCGCCGCCCCGATGGCTACCGAAACCACAAAAGTGGTTATCATGGGCCCGGTAGCAACACCTCCTGCATCAAAGGCTATGGATATAAAATTGGGGGAGGCAAATTTAAGCGAGAGTAAAACTACCAGGTAACCCGGTATCAGGAGGTATTCTATAGGAAAACCGTATATTACACGGGCCAGGCTGAGGGAAACAGCAATGGCCACTCCCAGGGAAAGGGAATACAGGACCAGCTTTTCTTTTATTAATCCGCTGGTAGCCTTGTCCACTTCGTAGCCCAGGACCCTGACGGCTGGTTCAGCCAGGGTGGAAACGAACCCCAGCAGCAGGCCAAGCGGAATCATTGCCCAGCGGTAGGAAAGTGAACCAAGGGCAATTCCCATTTTTTTCCCAGCCGGCAGGAAACCGTATTCTACACCGAACAGGAACAGGGTGAGCCCTGCCAGGCTGATTACCAGGCCTTTTAAAACATTGTAGATGTGCTCCCGGGGCATTTTCAGGTACAACATTTGAAACAGTATAAAAAAAAGGAAAACAGGGGCTAATGTTTGAGTAGAATTTAAAAATACCCGGAACAGTTCCTGGAAAAAATAAGCTGTTTCACTCATCCCAGTATCACCCCCATCAGCATAACTGCCAGGATGGGGCCTATAGAAGCAAGCCCTATTAAACCGAAGCTTTCCGCCGTGGTAGATTTGCCGCCCAGCACGGAAGTCATACCCACGCCCAGGGAAAGTATTACCGGTACGGTAACCGGTCCGGTGGTAACCCCGCTGGCGTCAAAAGATATGGCCACGAACTGGGAGGGGGTAAAAAAGGAAAGTACCAGGATGGCAGTATAGCCCAGGGCAAAAAGGTAGACCAGGGGCACCTGCAGCACTATCCTTAAAACAGCCAGCTTTACGAAGAGCCCAATTCCCAGCGCGGTAAGGCATACCAGCAGAACACGGCTTATGTTGCCTTCCGAAGCTTCTTCGATCATGGAAGCCAGCACGTGTACCGGAGGTTCGGCCAGGGTAGCGGTAAATCCCAGCAGGAAAGTCCAAAAAAGAATTATACCCAGGCGTCCGATCTGCGGAAGTTCCGAGCCTATTTCTTCGCCCATGGGAATAATAGATATTTTTACTCCCAGGAGAAATAGAATCAGCCCGGCGGCTATAAAAACCGCACCCACCAGGAATCTCCAGATTACGGCAGAAGGTAGCCCCAGCAGGGTAAACTGAAGTGCCAAAACAATAATAATTATTGGCAGTATGGCTTTAAATACTCCCCACGAGGTGCCTTTAATATCTCCCTGCATACTTTACCTCCGTGTATGGGTAGTTAATTTCTTGCTGTATAAGGTTCTTGCTGTAAATGATAGCAGAAAAATTAAAATAGATGAAGTATTCGCTGCCCGTTTATTGCTGTAATTTTACACTTCCCTTCCATACTGCGGCATTGCCTGGTGTTGTATAAGGTGGTATAATGAGCAATAATGACGAAAAAGGAAGAGGTTGAGAGTATGGAGCAACAGAAGGAAATACGCTTGGGTCTTTTGGGAATGGGAACTGTAGGCACGGGGGTAGTTTCTCTGCTGCACCGCAACGGTGAATTGATGCAGAAAAGGGCTGGCTGCACTATAACGGTGGAAAAAATCCTGGTGCGGGATACTTCCCACCCCCGGGAAATTGCTTATCCCGCCGATAAGTTTACTTCCAACCCGGAAGATATAATTGACCACCCCGAAATAGACCTGGTGGTGGAACTTATGGGGGGGATAGAGCCTGCGCGGCAGTACATGGAAAGGGCCCTTAAGGCGGGCAAAGGGGTGATTACCGCCAACAAGGACGTAATTGCCACGCACGGGGAAGAGCTGTTAAAGCTGGCCCGGGAAAACCGGTGTAATATATGGTTTGAAGGAAGCGTTGGAGGCGGAATTCCACTACTGCGCCCCTTGAAGAATTGCCTGGCTGCCAACCGGGTAGAAAAATTCCTGGGGATTGTCAACGGCACTACAAATTATATCCTGACCCGGATGGAGTGGGAAGGGATCTCTTTTGAAGATGCCCTCCGGGATGCCCAGGATCTTGGCTTTGCGGAATCCGACCCTACCAACGACGTGGATGGCTGGGACGCGGCCTACAAAGTGGTTATCCTGGGCGGACTTTCTTTTGGAACTTTTGTATCCATGGAAAATATATACATGCAGGGAATAAGGGGAATATCTTTCCGTGACTTGCAGTATGCCCGCGAACTGGGATATACTATAAAACTTGTAGCGGTAGGGGACACCGTGGAGGGGAGGGTATCCCTCCGCGTGCACCCGGTGCTGCTGCCGCTGGGGCATCCTTTGGCCGCGGTTTATCACGAGTATAACGCCCTTTTCCTGGAAGGCGATGCAGTAGGTGAAGTCATGTTTTACGGGAAAGGGGCCGGGGCATTCCCCACGGCCAGCGCGGTAGTGGGCGATGTTATTGAAGCGGCCTGCGGCAAGGTCCACCAAATAGACAGCAGCACCATGGATATCCAGTTAAGCCCACGTCCTGTTCTTCCCATGGGGGAGATGGTGTCCAGTTTTTACCTGCGGCTGCAGGCGTACGATCGTCCCGGGGTGTTTGCTGCGCTGGCCAGCACTTTCGGGGAGCATCAGGTTAGCCTGGATATGATCATTCAAAAGCGCAGCGATGAAGGTACCGCCGAGATAGTCTTGATTACGCACCGCGTAAAAGAAGATAATTTCTGGGCCGCCCTGGATAAGATCTCCGGCCTGCCCGATATAAGCAAGGTATTTTCCGTTTTCCGGGTTATTCAGGGAGGCAGCCAGAGGTGAAATAAAATGTAACTACTCGGGGTGATGAAACTGGTCTTTCACGCATAAAATGTATCCCTGGGTGGTTACAGTAAAATTATAGTAAAGAAGGGATGAGCAATGGATAACAAAACCACCCCGGGAGCCGGGGAATGGAGCGGAGTGATTGAATCTTATTCTTCTTTTTTGCCGGTTAACCGGCAAACCCCGGTTATAACTTTAATGGAAGGCAATACCCCCCTGGTACGGGCCAGGAACCTGGAGAAAAAGCTGGGCTGCCCGGCACGCCTTTACCTCAAGTGGGAAGGCATGAACCCAACCGGCTCCTTTAAAGACAGGGGTATGACCCTGGCGGTTTCCAAGGCAATAGAAGAAGGGGCTCGCGGTTTTGTTTGTGCCTCTACGGGAAACACTTCAGCTTCCGCGGCTGCTTATGCGGCGCGTTCGGGATACCCCTGCTACGTGCTTATACCGGAAAATGCAGTGGCCATGGGGAAACTGGCCCAATCCTTGATGTACGGGGCTACGGTTATTAATGTACGGGGCAACTTTGACCAGGCCTTGCAGATGGTGCTGGATATAGTGGAATCCAGGCCTGTAACCCTGGTTAATTCCCTAAACCCGTACCGACTGGAAGGACAGAAAACTTCCTCGTTTGAAATATGCGATATTCTGGGGGAGGCGCCCCATACCCTTTTTATACCGGTAGGAAACGCGGGAAATATTACCGCTTACTGGAACGGATTCAGGGAATACCGGAGTGCGGGGTTAAGCTCACGGCTGCCACGGATGTGCGGTTTCCAGGCTGCCGGGGCTTCTCCTATTGTACAGGGGGAACGCGTGGAAAACCCGGAAACTGTAGCCACGGCTATCCGTATAGGCAACCCGGCCAGCTGGAAATCCGCTGTTGACGCGGCGCGTGATTCCGGCGGCTCGATAAGTACGGTTACTGACCAGGAAATCCTGGAGGCCTACCATCTCCTGGCTTCTCAAGAAGGTGTTTTTGTGGAAGCGGCTTCGTCGGCTTCTGTAGCCGGGTTAAGTAAAACACTCCAGGAAAACCCCGGTGCTTTTAAAGAAGGGGATGACGTGGTTTGCGTGCTGACCGGGAACGGCCTGAAAGACCTTCAACTTGCTATAGATAACTGCCCGCAGCCGGTGACTATAGGCGCGGATATATCTGAACTTGAAAAAGTTATGGAATTAAGGTGATAGCCTTTCCCCTGCCCTCACGGGTGGCTGTTTATTACATCTCCGGCATATTACTGCGTCGTCAAAAGTTAATAAATTAAAATTACCAGGATATACTGTGCTGTTATGGCAGGAATAATTCCTTTTGTTGTGGAATAAAATAAGAATTAAGTGCGTTTTGTTGTTTTTTATGTTGTTTTTTATGTTGTTCTTTATGTTGTTCTTTATGGTGAATAATTTTACAATTGCAATTAGAGTTGGAATTAGAATCCGAACCTTAAAGAAACTATAACTTTTGTTAAATTTTAAGAAAAACGGGTGGTGCCTCTTGGATTTATCCCCTCCTGACCTTCACAGAACCTGGGTGGAAATAAGCCTTGATAATGTGGCCCACAATGTCCGCGAATATCGCAGGATCCTGGGTGAAGATGTGCGCATAATGGCTGTGGTTAAAGCTGACGCATATGGCCACGGAGCCCCGGAAGTTTCTCATGCCCTTCTTGAAGC
>PWGO01000002.1 GCA_003554525.1 Syntrophomonadaceae bacterium
CATCTTAATCTTCCCCCACGATGGGGGGAAGAAAAATGCCCGCGGCAGGGAAGTAAAAATAACCCGGAGGTAGTAGCTATACTCCCTGTATCAAGTAGCACCCACATTATTGCCCCGACATCTTCCTCCCCCCTGGCGGGGGAGGAATTAAAGGTGGGGGGGTATTATCTAAGCTCCCACCCTGTGAGTAGTTACCCAATTTCAATATAATAACCGTTAACACTTAGATTACTTCAGGAAGCAAAGTATTCCCGGATAGCCAGGGTTAACCCGTGAAGGGTGTATTCCCTGGCTTCTACCTGCGGAGGAAAACCTTTATCCCTTAAAGTCTGGCTGGTTACAGGCCCGATACTGGCCAGGATTGTATCCTTTAACAGTTCTTTCGCTTCTCCACCCAGCTTATCCAGGAAATTTACTGCAGTGGAAGAGCTGGTAAAAGTAACTGCATCCACCCGCCCTTGCTGCAGCAATTCTACCAGGCTTTCCGTATCACCTTCCCCGGGCACGGTCCGGTAAGCCGGAACCACGTCTACCGCCATGCCAGCTTCACGAAGCATCTCAGGTAGTATTTCCCTGGCTTCAGCCGCCCGCGGCAGCAGTACTTGTTTTCCTTGTTCCATAAGAGGCAGAATCCCTTCAGCTACCTTTTCCGCCCGGTATTCCTGGGGAACAAAGTCTATCATTAAACCCCGCTCTTCCAGCCCGCGGCAAGTGCGGGGGCCGATGGCGGCAAGCCTGATACCTGCCAGTTCTCTTATATCCTTCTTCTGCTGCCCCATACGCCAAAAAAAATATTTAACCCCGTTTATACTGGTAAAAATAATCCAGTCATACCCGGAGAGCGCTTCAAGTGAACTGTCCAGGGGATGCCAGCTTGCCGGGGGCTCGATCTTTATGGCAGGAAATTCTAAGGCTTCCCCTCCCAGGTGCTCAATCATTTGAGATAATTCAAAGGCCTGACGCGAATCCCGGGTTACTACTATTCTTTTGCCAAAAAGGGGAGCATGCTCCCTCCAGCTTATCTCTTTCCTTAAGTTTACTACCTGACCCACCAGCAGTATAGCTGGCGGGTCAACTCCTTTTTCTCCGGCGCGTTCGGATATATCTTCTACTGTCCCGGTTAACGTTTCCTGATCTGCCCGGGTGCCCCATCTTATAACGGCGGCGGGCGTTTCCGGTGGACACCCTCCCTCCAACAGCTGCCGGGTTATCTTCTCCATGTTGCCCACCCCCATCATAAATATCAGGGTGTCTGAAACCCCGGCAAACCGGGAATAATCCAGGCATGGCTCACTTCTGCCTGCAGCCTCGTGGCCGGTCACCACGGTAAAGCTGGAGGCATAATCGCGGTGTGTAACCGGGATACCAGCGTAGGCAGGCACCGAGAGGGCAGAAGTCACCCCGGGCACTATTTCAAAAGGAATCCCGGCTTCCGCCAGCTTTTGGGCTTCTTCCCCTCCCCTGCCAAATACAAAAGGATCCCCGCCCTTCAATCGTACTACCTGCAGGCCTTCCCGGGCCAGCTCTACCAGCCTGCGGCATATTTCTTCCTGGGATAAAGTATGTTGATGGGAGGTTTTGCCTGCGTATATCCTGCGGGCTTGCCTGGGCACCAGGTTTTCCAGGCGGGAGGAAACAAGCCGGTCGTAAACCAACGCCTCTGCTTCGCTGATGCACTCCAGGGCCCTCAAGGTAAGCAGCCGGGGATCTCCCGGTCCGGCGCCTACCAGGTAAACCTTCCCTTTATTTTTATTCATTACTGTTTTCCTCCCTCCGGCGTATCTCCTCCAGGGTTTCCCCGGCACCCTGCGCAAGCAATTTTTCGGCCAGTTTTTCCCCAAGCAATTCCGCTTCCTCTAAAGAACCACTGATTTTTTCACGGTAAAACGGGAAACCGGAAATTTCTGCTGCCATCCCCGTAAGCACCAGCCCGCCGCCCGGCTCCAGTTGCGCCAACGCACCTACTGGCACCTGGCAGCCACCTTCCAGCTTCCAAAGGAAAGCCCTTTCCGCCATTACCGCGTATCCGGTTTCCCGATGATGGAGCCGCTGCACAATTTCCGCAGCCTTGCTGTTGTCTTCACGAATTTCCAGGCCAAGAGCGCCCTGTCCGGCGGCAGGCAGGCAGTCTTCCGGGTCAAGAACCCCGGTAACGCTGTCCTCCAGTCCCAGCCGCTTTAGGCCCGCCAGTGCTATTACTATAGCACCAAAATCAGTAGCCTTGCGCAGGCGGGTATGGATATTGCCCCGGATTGGCTCTATCTTCAAGTCGGGGCGACAACGGTTTAGCTGCGCAGTTCTTCTGAGGCTGCTGGTTCCTACACGCCCATTTTTCGGCAAGCTTTTTAAAGTGTGCCCTGTTACACTAACCCACGCTTCCCGGGGATCTTCCCTGCCGGTAACCGCTCCCAAAACCAGTCCACGGGGAAGCTCCGTGGGCAGGTCTTTCAGGCTGTGAACCGCTATGTCTATATCGCCCCGCTGGAGGGCTTCTTCAATTTCTTTAACAAACAGGCCCTTACCTGCAAAGCTGGTAAGCGAGGCCTCTTTCATCTTGTCCCCGGTGGTTTTAATAACCCTCATTTCTACCTGCAATTCCGGGCACTGCTTTTCTATACTATTTTTAACCTGTTCGGTTTGCCGGAGGGCCAGTTCGCTCCCCCGGGTACCCAGTACCACCTGGTTCATATTTGGTTTCCTTTCTGCAAACTCTGCAAGCCACCGACCCTGAATTTTGAAGCTTAACTCTATTTCACCGGGTATATTTCTTTCTCCTGCAAAGCAGCACCGTGAGTAGTAGCAATTTTAAATTGTTATTTATCCCGGCTTTCCCACTCCTTTATGTAATCCCAAACTGCCTTTTCGAACATTTCTCTATCCCCGCTCTGGTAAAATCCGGCAGCACGGATATCACCCAGACAGTTTAAAACCTCTTTCCGCTTCTTTGCATCTTCCCAGTTAGATATAAGGTAATGTCTTACCGCTCCCAGGAAGCGGGTTAATTCCTCCAGCTCCCGGCCGTATTCATTTTCCATTTTTTCTCTCAAAGAACGGGCCAGGGCGGGACTCTTTCCCCCGGTAGAAATGCTTATGGTAAGGTCGCCCCGGTTTACCACGGAAGGTACCATAAAAGTACAAAGCTCCGGAGAATCAGCGATATTTACCAGTGACCCACGCTCACCTGCTTCCCTTGCTATTTGCCGGTTTGTTCCTGCGTTACCCGTGGCCCCGAAAACCAGGAACACTTTGTCCAGGTATTCCGGGCGGTATACATCTCTAATAAACTTAACTTCACCCTGCTCCGCCAGCCAATAAAGTGGATCGATCACCTCCGGGGCTACCACTACAACACTAGCCTGGAAACCCAGCAGCATGGAAACCTTTCGATAAGCTACCTTGCCTCCACCTGCCACCAGGCAAATTTGCCCTTTAAGGTCAAGGCTTGCAGGATAAAAAGCCAAGCTAAAAAACCTCCCTGTTAGAATCCTTCACCCTTACAGTTTTTAACCTAAACAAAGTAATACTTCCAGTGCCACGTGCAATTATTGATAATTCTACCACACTTGTTCGTGTTTTTAAAATTTATTTAGTAACCGTTAGTAACCGTTAGTAACCGGTGGAACAATATAATTTATATCTTCCCATACGTGCCTGTATATTTCTTTTAAAAGCAAAAAGACCCGGGGCAGCATTCACAAATTTAAGGGCCTCCCGGCATGATAAATAATCTCGGAAGGCCCTAAAGTCGCTACTGCTGGCGACAATTATATTGTCTAATTTCTAACAAAGGTAGGCGTAGGCCCTGGTACATTCCTTTCCTTCTTCTATTTAACCAGTAGCTACTTATACCTTACCCCTGGTTTCTATAATATGATCCACGGCAGAGGGGTCAGCAAGGGTAGTAGTGTCCCCCAGCTTGCCGGTTTCACCCTCGGCTACTTTTCGCAAGATCCGGCGCATTATCTTGCCGCTGCGGGTTTTAGGCAGCATTTCTACCATCTGCACCTCTTCCGGTTTGACAATAGGGCCAATAATATTTTTTACATGCTCTAACAGCTCGCTTTTTAATTCCGGGTCCTTTCGATCACAACATTTTAATTTGGTTCTTAAAATAAACCTGATAATAGCAGTACTTTAGAAAAACAATTTACACAAATTAAGGTTGAAATTCCCTGTAGCTCCTTTAAATAGATAAGAATAATTCCACCAGGTCAGGGTCAAACTGGCTTCCAGCACACCTTTTAATTTCTGCAATAACTTCTTCCCTGGATAGCGGTTCCTTATAGGGCCTCCCGTTACTCATTACCTCGTAAGCATCCGCAATGGAAACTATACGGGCCAGGAGTGGAATTTCAGTTTCTTTTAGTCCCTGGGGATACCCGGTGCCATCCCATCGTTCGTGGTGGCACAGTATATCCTCGGCCACGTGAGCAAACTCTTCCGTTGCACGGGCTATACGGTATCCTGTTTCCGGGTGTTTTTTGATTAACTTCCACTCTTTTTCATCCAGTGGACCCTTTTTAACCAGTATATCTTCGGGTATGTTAATTTTACCTATATCGTGTAGGGTGGTCAGTAGTTTCAACCTGCTTAGCTCTGTATCCGAAAGTCCAACTTTTTCTCCAATTCTTATTGCTATCTGTTCCATGCGCTGCACATGTTCCCTGGTTTCGTAGCTTTTCTCTCCCAGGGTTTTCAATAGGGTGGATAAAACCAAGTTCCTGGTGCTCCAGCTTTCTGCAAGCTTTTGTTGGTACATGCTGTCTTCGGCTTCTTTTAAAACTTCTTCTATATCCTGGTTCACACTGCTCTTAATGGAGAAGCCCAAAGCCATGGTAAGAGGCACATCTCTAACCCTGGTTTCATTGCAATAATTCCTTATTCTTTCACACACGGATTTGATTTCTTCTTCTGGAACTTGCATTAAAAACAATACAAACTCATCTCCACCCCACCGCGCTTTGATATCCTCATGGCGACAGCTTTTTCTTAAAATATTTGCTGCCTTCTGCAACATTTCATCCCCTACACCATGCCCGTAAGTATCATTAACCAGTTTTAAACCGTTTAAACTGCTGACCCTGAAAAGTTATACATGCATAAGCAGACTCGGGATACTGAAAACAAGCCGGCAATAAATTGGAGGCACCTTCCATGATGTCTTTTATAGAATAATCCCGGTTTCGTAACATCCGGGAAAAGCGGTGTAGGCAGTCCAGCTCTTTAGTGCGTTCTTCTACTTCTTTTCGGGCTGTAACATCATAAAATA
>PWGO01000142.1 GCA_003554525.1 Syntrophomonadaceae bacterium
AAAAACCAAATTGAGTCTGGCCAAGTAAATTTATTTAAAGGTTTTGTTGAAAAGTTATAGAAATCAGAAATTAAGTAACAAAAAATTAAGATGATTTCAAAAAAAAGGCGTAAAAGGCAAGCTAACCCCGGAAGAGTGGGAGGTAATAAAAAAGCACCCGGAAATTGGCTACCGGATTGCCAGGGCCTCCAAACAGCTGGAAAGTATTGCTGAAGGCATTCTGTATCATCATGAAAAATGGGACGGCACAGGATACCCATTCGGTTTAAAGGGAGAAGAAATCCCTTTAATAGCCCGCCTGATTGCTATTGTTGATGCCTATGATGCCATGACCGAAGACCGGGTTTATCGCAAGGCCATGAGTCACGGAGAAGCGGTAGAAGAGCTGCGCCGTTGTTCCGGCACCCAGTTTGACCCGGAGCTGGTTGAAGTTTTCCTTTCGGTGCTGGAGGATGGGGAATAAAGTGCCTGGATATTTATCCATACATTAGACCAGGTACGCAAAAACCAGGGGGATTACTGTTTTTAAGGAAAGCAGCCGGCACAGGTGAAGTATGGAAACCCGCATGGGGTCCAGGTTGTATTTCCCGGCAAGGGCTACCATGATAGAAAAACCGCCCGGTGCTGCAGCAAGAAAGCAGGTAGCAAGATCCCACCCGGATACTCGTTTTATGAGCAGGGTGACTAAAAAAGAGGTTATAAATATCAGGGCGGTAGCAAAGAGGGCTGGCCCCAGCAGCAGGGGGTCGGCGAGTTCAGCCACTGATTCTGGCATTATATTGTCCGCCACGGTTAACCCCAGGGCTGCCAGCATGAGGTTAAAAAGCGTAGGGGGAAAAGTTCCGGGATTTATTCCCGCCAGTGAAATGCCGCTTACAAATATGGTAGCCCCTACCATGGCGCCCGCGGGTATTCCCGCATATTGGAACAAAAAGCCACCGGCCAGGGCTGCTGCAGAGACAAGAATTCCTTTGCCCGCCGGCCTGAAATACTTAATTAAATGCTTTTGAAGCGGTTTTTTGCCCGTTAAAAACAGACCGGAATATAGATTAAAGACCGCCTCTTTTATACTGCTGCCCCCGGTGTTGCCTGAAGTGCCGGAAGTATGGTTAATACCGGGAAAATCTGTTGTGGTACTGCTTTTATTATCTACCCATTTTTTTAAGATAAAAGGGAAAAGAAATACCGTCCCCATCATGCGGAATGCCTGCATTAAAATAATAAATCCCAGGTCTGCATCTATAGCCAGGGCTATCATGGTAATTTCTGGAAGCCCTCCCATGCTGGAAGCCAAAATGGTGGTATGCTGTTGCAGGGCGGTTAACCGGGCCAGCAGGGGTCCCAGGAGAAAAACTATAGCCAGGGCCCAGGCTACTATGGTTAGCGCGGAGGTAAAGATGGGCCTGAGTTCACGGAGCACCTGCCGGTTAACTTTGGTTCCCACAAAAATACCCAGCCCTACCTGGAGGAGGGGAAACAGAAAAGCCGGGGTTTCAGCCAGCTCCAATCCCAGGAAGCGTAGCAAGGATACCAGGAACAGGGATCCCAGGAAAGGTGCCACGGGAAGGTTAAACTTTGAAAACAAGGCCCAGCCGGCCAAACCCGCTATAAATAACATTACCGTATCAGGAACAATTATTTCCATCAGCCCCGTGTTTTGAGTTGATTAATTATTTGTTTAACCAGGGTTAATTTTAGCTTGTTTCTGCAGGTGCTGTCAAAACGAGGTGCTTCAAAGTAATAACCTCCATTTCAGTCCACTACCCCCGGCGAGATAAAAACTGCATTTGTGGCAGTCCAAGGAAAAAAGTGGACCAATTTTAACATCGGGAAGGAGATAAGAGCTGCATGGAGAAATAAAATTATGGAGAATAAAATTATTATTATAAGGTTTTAGAATTTTTCTCTTTAACAGGCGGTTAGCTTGAAGATTATTACCAGAAGACTATTAAAGGAGGACTTGATAATGTTAATCAGTGTAGATGTAGGTTACGGCATGGTAAAGGCGGTTTCAGAAGCGGGGAACCGAATCAGTTTTCCCAGTGTAGTGGCTCCTAAAACCAGTGGGTTGCCCCTTGATATACTGGGAGCGGGCATTGTACAGAATGATTATTCCCTTACCTTCAAGGACCCTTCCAGCGGCGAAGAAGGGGAGTATATGGTAGGGGATGCAGCCCTGGGCGTGGGTGGTATCAGGGCCTGGGAAAAGGACTTTAGCGCCAACCGGTATTTCAAGATCATGGTGGCCCTGGCCTGCAGTTTGCTTCAGGGCAACAGGTCAAGCAGTGAAGTAGACCTGGTAGTAGGGTTGCCACTGGCCTTTTATACTTCCGAATACAGGGACAACCTGATGAAAAACATGGTAGACGCTGAGCTGAGTCTCAAGCTGGACAACAATGAAAAAACAAACAAAATAAGCATAAAATCTTTAAAAGTTAATCCGCAGGCGGTAGGCGTCTTTTACGATAGCATATTAACTGAAAACGGGGATATCAAAGATCGCGAACTGGCCAACAAGCCCAGCGGGGTTATAGACATGGGATACCGCACCACGGAGGTCGTGGCCATGGGCCGCGGCAAAGGGGGGCTCGTAGCTCGCGATGATATGGCTACCGGTTTTGAAATCGGGGTTAACAAGGCGCATTCTTTGATAAAAAGTGAATTTGATGCCGCCGAAGGAAGCAATATTCCCCTGGAATGGATTGAACAGGCCATGTTGTGGAGTAATGGAATGCTCGATTACCGGGGGGACCAGTATAATTTAAAACCCCTGGCCAAAAAAGTATATTCGGAAATTGCCGACCAGGTGATTGCCGGGGTGAAGCAAACGTGGGGACAGGAATTAGACCGCCTGGCTATAATCCAGGTGGCCGGCGGCGGAGGGGAAGCCATATATCCCTTCCTTAAAGAAGAGTTACCCAATGTCAGGCTGGCCGGCGATCCCTATTTTGCCAATGCCATGGGATTTTTGATTGCCGCCCTTTACCAGCGCAGCCAGATGGGTGAAACAGCGGGTGAGGAGCCCTCTCGCGAAGAAGCCGGGGAAGAAAAAGGAACAAAAGGAAAGGCAGAAGAAAAGCAGGAAACCGCCAAAAAGAAAGAAACCCGGCAGGTTAGTCGCAAAGTACAGGGAGACCGGGAAGAAGTCAAGGGTTACCGTAGTGTAGAAAAACCTGGAGAAGTGGAGCAAGGACCGGCAGCCGGGGAAGAAGAAAGTAAGGATGAATAGCCGTTTTCCGGAGGGAGAAAGGCAGGGAACGTGAGTAGTTACTGGCAGAGATTATACCCCCTGTTTCTTAGCGTGAAGCAGGGGGTTGTTTAACAGTATAGCTAAATTTAGTCAAAGTTGCTCATACCTTATTGATTTTAAGTAACTTTTATGTTATTATAATTATACAAGGGGGGTGAGCAACTTTGTATTTATCAATTAAAGAAGCTGCAACATTTTTAGGGGTAGCAGAATCTACATTAAGAAGATGGGAAAACGAAGGGAAGTTGACACCAGAGAGAACAAGTGGTGGACACAGAAGATATTCAAAAGAATCACTGATAGCTTTCAAAGACAAAAAAGACAATAATAAATTAACAATAGGTTATTGTAGAGTTTCATCTTCTGATCAAAAAGAAGATCTTAAGAGGCAGGTTGAAAATGTAACTAATTACTGTATAGCTAATGGCTATCAATTTAGAATAATTGAAGACTTAGGGTCAGGGTTAAACTATAAAAAGAAAGGCCTAAAAGAATTACTAGCACTAATGGAAAACAGAGAAGTTGAACGTATAGTAGTCAACTACAAAGATAGATTAATGCGCTTTGGTTATGAAATGTTAGAAGAAATTTGTAAATTAAATAATGTAAAAATAGAAGTTATAAATCATTCAGAAGATAGAACTTATGAAGAAGAACTTGTAGAAGATGTTTTGTCTGTTATAACTGTGTTTTCTTCAAGATTATACGGTAGTAGGAGCCGAAAAACAAAAGAAATTCTTAAAGCCAATAGGCAAATGTTCACTTAAAGGTGGTGATCAGCTTGAAGTTTAACCGTAAAATAGAAGTTATCTTTACAGAAGAGGACAAACAAATACTGGATAGTCAGAGCAAGATTTGTAATTGGTTATATAATCACCTTTTAGAGTTATGTAAGCATGATTACTACGAAAACAACAACGAAAACAAGCCACTATCGGGTCGCAACCTAAGAGATCAAGTCCCCAGACTAAAAGAAGGATATCCTTTTCTTAAAACAGTTCATTCATCTCCTATAAAGAACGCTGCGCTTCGATTAAAAGAGGCTTATAAGAAATTTTTTAAAGAGGAAGATATTAACCCGCCGAAGTTCAGAGCATGGAAGAAAAAATGGTTTTCGTTATATTATGATGAGCCTAATAAAGGTTTCAAAGTTCTGGAGGACAATAAATTACAAATGTCTTTAGGGAAAGACGAAAACAACAAAAGACTAAAAGTTTTTGGCGATTTAAAAGAGCCTCTCAATTTAAGAGAAACCGATAATATACTAACTTTTAGACTTTGTAAACAACAGGGAAATAGATTTTATGCAGTATTTACAATTGAACGCCAGCCAGTAAAAAAACAATCCAAAAAAAGAGGTAGATGGGTGGCATTAGATCCTAATCATAAGAACTTTTTTACAGCAATCGACTACCAGGGTAATAGTTTTGAGTTTGAGAAACTTCCACAGCTAAAATACTGGGATAAAGTGATTGATAGGATAAAATCTAAACGAGATAAAGCTCTAAGACAGGCGAAAAAACGTAAATCAAAAGGAGGTAGAATTTACTTTTTAGCCAGTAAACGCTGGGAGAGATTAAACAGAGCGTTAGATAAGGCGTATCATCGCAGGCGAGAACAGATTAAGCAGGCGATGTATGCTATAGCTAATGATCTGGCAAAGAAATATGATTATGTTGCAATTGGTGATTACGCACCATCAACCGATACTGCAGTTTACGATAACATGCACCGCAGTATGTTAAACCAAGAGGTGATTGGTCAGTTTAGAAAGATATTGCTCTGGGTTTTTGAGCGAAGCAATAAACACGGTGCGATTGTAGACGAAACAGGTACTACAAAAACATGTTGTATCTGCGGTCATGAAGAAAAGAAAGATCCCAGCATCAGAATTTTTGTTTGTACTGAATGTGGTACAAACTTATCAAGAGATATTAACAGTGCTGTTAATATCGCTATAAAAGACAATTTATTGCCTG
>PWGO01000038.1 GCA_003554525.1 Syntrophomonadaceae bacterium
CTGTAACTGTGGGCCCTCGACCGATACGAGCCCGAGCCGACACACCCCGCCAGCGGAACAACACTACCAGCAAAAACAACATTACTTGCTTTGCCGGTGTCAAGTGTGTATAACGATCAGCACCAGGGGGGAGGAAGATGTCTTCGGTCTCAATGTTGATGTTTGCTAACTAAACACACGTGACATGTTAAACAAAAAGCCGGGAGGGCAGGAAGAGGAAATGAATCCGGAAGCACGTGGAGGCCATTTGATTCTTATTGGTTTTATGGGCACGGGAAAAACTTCGGTTGGAATTGAGCTGGCCGGGTTAACAGGCCGGGAGCTTGTTGATATTGATAATGAGATAGTCCGCCGACAGGGGCGGTCTATTACTTCTATTTTTAAAATTTTCGGGGAAGACTATTTTAGAGAGCTGGAATCTGATATAATTACCAATATGGAAAGTCTTTCTGCGGAACCCGCGGTGATTTCCACCGGGGGCGGCGTGGTTCTGCGGGAAAAAAACAGGCGGGAGCTGCGGCGGCAGGGAGTCGTAGTTTTGCTTACCGCTACGCCAGAGGAAATTTTGAAGCGCACCAGGGGAGGAGAGCGTCCCCTCCTGGATCATCCCCGCCCCAAAGAACGAATTAAAGAGCTGCTGGCACAGAGGGAAGAGCTGTACCGCAGTACCTGCCACCTGGAAGTTGACACCGGCGGGAAAAAGCAGCGGAAAATAGCGGAAGAAATTTGCAGCCAGCTGGAGCAGTTTTAGTTGAAAAGCAAAAAAACCGGGGGTGTAACGGGCGGTGTCGAACAAGAACAAACAAGATAAGAGGTTGGGTGGAACGGTAAGGCAATGGAACTTTGTCCCCGGCAAAACGCAGATAACCGGGTAGCTACCTGTGAAAAGGAGAGGAGAAAACATAGTAAAAGAAGAGGGCAAAGGCGGGACAATTCGGATACTGGTGCTGCACGGCCCCAACCTTAACCTGCTGGGCTTGAGGGAGCCGGAAATATACGGCTCTACCACCCTGGAGGAGGTAAACCGCGCTGTGGTGGAAAAAGCAGCTTCTTTAGGCTTCCAGGCTGACTGTTTCCAGTCCAACCATGAGGGAGAGATAGTAGACTGTGTGCAGCAGGCTGCCGGGAATTATTCGGGTATGGTAATAAATCCCGCGGCCCTTACCCATTACAGCCTGGCCCTGCACGATGCCCTGAAAGCGGTAGGGCTGCCCGTGGTGGAGGTGCATATTTCCAATATTTACGCACGGGAAGAATTCCGGCGCGTATCGGTGGTGTCACCCGCGGCACAGGTCGTGATTAGCGGGGCGGGTACGCAGGGATACCTCCTGGGGCTGGAGGCCCTGTGTTCTTTATTAAACAAGGGGGGCTAGGAAATAAGCGGCGGAAATGTTCCCGGGCTGGAAAACAGGATGGAACGCGTTCGGGAGGCGCTGGAAGGGGAAGGGCTGGATGCTCTGCTGGTTACGGGGGAGGCTAACCGGGTATACCTCAGCGGTTTCGACGGCTCGCTTGGTTACCTTCTCCTGGGTCGAGAAGGGCGGGGGATGCTTTTAACCGATTTCCGATACCTGGAACAGGCCAAAAAGCAGTCCCCCCACCTGGAAACGGTGACCTTAAAGAAAGGTCCGGGGGAAATTGCAGCGGAAGCGGCGCGGGAGATGGGATGGCGGCGCCTGGGCTTTGAAGAAGAGCACCTTTCCCATGGACGGTACCGGAAGCTGGCCGAAAATTTTCCCGGGGAACTGGTGCCGGTGCAGAAGCTGGTGGAACGTGCCAGGGCAGTCAAGGAGAGCTTCGAGCTGAGCTGTATACGTAGTGCGGCTTCTTTCCTGGACCGGGCTTTTTCGGAACTGCTACCCGGTTTGCTCCAGGAAGGGGTTAAGGAAAATGAAGTTGCCCTGGAACTGGAATATTACCTGAGGAAAAAAGGGGCGGGTCTGCCCACTTTTCGTTTTATTGTGGCTTCCGGGGAGCGGGGAGCCATGCCCCACGGCATGGCCTCGGAAAAAAAGTTGCAAAAGGGAGAAATGGTAACCCTGGATTTCGGGGTTTATTACCGGGGATACGCTTCGGACATGACCAGGACGGTAGCCCTGGGGGAACCGGGGGAACAGATGAGAGAGGTTTACCGGGTAGTGTGCTCGGCCCAGCAGGAGGCGCTGCAGGGGATTAAGTCAGGAATGAAGGGAAGCGAAGCCGATGCCCTGGCCCGGCGGATAATTGACGAAGCCGGATACGGAGATTATTTCGGGCACGGGCTGGGACACGGTGTAGGGCTGGAAGCCCACGAACTGCCCCAGCTGTCTCCCCGTGGTGAAGATACCCTGGAGCAGGGGATGGTGGCTACGGTAGAACCGGGTATTTACCTGCCTTCCCTGGGCGGGGTGAGGATAGAAGATATGGTCCTGGTTACCGGCGAGGGCGTTGAACTTATTACCCGTAGCTCCAGGGAACTTGTGATATTATAGTTAAAAGTGTTATAACTACTCAGGCATCCACTGCTGCGCCAGGGGCGCCAGGGGGACGGTTCCATAGCCTACCCTTCGGCCTTGCGCACAGCTAAAGGTGATGCTCGAACCGTACCCGCTAAGCACAATGCCTCTTAACTTACCTTTACCTGGCTTGAGTAGTTACAAAGTATTATAATAACCAGTATTATAATAATCATTATTATAATACCCATGGAGACTTTTTTTGGTTAATCTTGTATTTTCTAAAACAGGGGTGATTATGATAAAATGATTTCCACCAGCGATTTTCAAACTGGCTTGACTATCGAAGTTGAGGGGGATGTTTATGCGGTTCTTGAATTTCAGCACGTAAAACCCGGCAAAGGAGCGGCTTTTGTACGTTCCAAGCTGAGGAACCTCCGGACCGGGACTATCATGGAAAAAACTTTCCGGGCAGGCGAGAAGGTTAACAAGGCGCACCTGGAGAGAAGGGAAGTGGAATACCTCTACCGCGACGACGAGGGCCTGGTAGCCATGGATTTGGAAAACTTTGACCAGGTTACCCTTACTCACGAGCAGCTGGAGGGGAAAGAAAAGTACCTCAAGGAAAACGACAGGTTTACGGTGGTTTATTACCAGGACCAGATAATCGATATAGAGGTTCCCCTTACAGTGGTATTAAAAGTAGCGGAAACCGAACCGGGAGTTAAAGGTGATACCGCCTCCGGGGGCAGCAAACCGGCCACGCTGGAAACAGGCCTGGTAGTGCAGGTGCCCTTTTTTATAAATGAGGGGGATCTTTTAAAGATCGATACTCGTTCTGGCGAATACGTGGAACGAGTTAAGTGATATAATAGAGTATATACGAAAAAAGGAGGCAGGTAAAATGGAAGACCTGAGAGTTAAGATGGGTTATATTCGAGGATTGGCCGAAGGGCTGGGGGTTGAGGATACCAACAGGGAAGGAAAAGTTCTACTACATATTATTGATATACTAGAGCAAATGTCGGACCAGATAGATGAGCTGCAGACCAGCTCGGAAGAGCTCATGGATTATACCGAGGCCATTGATGAGGACCTCTCGGACCTGGAGAATGACCTTTACGACATGGAAGACCTGGAAGACATGGGGGAACTGGAAGGAGATGAAGGGGAAGAGCTTGAACACGGGTTTACTATAGAGTGCCCAAACTGCAGGGAAGCGGTTTTCATGGACGAGGAAGTGCTGGATGAAGAAGAAGAGCTGGAAGTGTTGTGCCCGAGTTGCGGCGAGGTGGTGCTGATAAACGACGAAGACTGGGAAGAAGAGCCTCAGTTGGAAGATGAAATAATTGAAGGAGAAGAGACGGAGAAGCAGTAGCCGGCAGGGATAATTTAAAAGTAACTACGGTATCGAAATATAGTTACTTAAAAATTAAAAAAAACTGGAGACAACTTGTCTCCAGTTTTTTTATGTACCGGGCATATTGAACCGCTTACAGCCATAACTATGGAAAAAGAGAGAAAAAAATAAAGAGCCGGATAAAGAACTGGGATTAACAGGAGAGGCGGGATAAAAATGGTTAAAAACGTAAGCAGCCGGGCAACAGAGCAGGTGCTTCCGCTGGTTGCTCCCCGGGTAAGAGAAATATTAAAACGGCTGGACGATAAGACCTGGGGAAAAATAGAAGAAATTCGTTTGAGAGAAGGAGGCCCGCTTCAACTGTGCCGGGCGGGAGGGGAGCTAATGCTTTCCCCGGCGGGTGAACCCGCGGATGCCGGGCGGGCCTACCGGGTGGAAGAAGAAGACATAACCCTTACACTTCAGCTGGTAAGCAAATGCTCTCTTTATGCTTTTGAAGAAGAGCTGCGGCGAGGTTACCTTACTGTTCCCGGCGGGCACCGGGTGGGGCTTTCCGGCAAAGCGGTCCTGGAGAAAGGGTATATAAAAGTGCTGCGCCATTTAAGCAGCATGAATTTCCGTATAGCCCGGGAAGTGCCGGGCACGGCTGAAAAAGTGCTTCCCTATCTTAGAGCGCCGCAAGGGGGAGGGATTTTTTCTACCCTGATAATATCCCCGCCACAGGCCGGCAAAACCACCTTGCTAAGAGATATAGTGCGCTGCCTCAGCGACGGGGTTCCAGGGCTAAGGATAAAACCGCGCAAGGTGGGGCTGGTAGATGAACGCTCGGAGATAGCGGGCTGTTTTGAGGGTTCTCCCCAGCTTCAGGTGGGAAAGCGCACCGATGTGTTGGATAGTGCCCCCAAGGGGGAAGGGATGATGCTTCTTTTGCGTTCCATGTCGCCCGAGGTTATGGCTACCGATGAAATCGGCAGGGAGGAGGATGCGGCAGCCGTGGAGGAGATGGTCAACGCCGGGGTGACGGTAGTGACTTCGGCACACGCTTCCTACCTGGAGGAGCTATACCATCGTCCCAGTATACGGAGGCTCCTGGAGCAAGAAGTTTTCCCGCGAATCCTGGTTTTGAGCAGGAGCAGGGGTGCAGGAACGATTGAACAGGTTTTCGACCCGGTAAGCGAAAAAAACATACTGCCACGCCTGAGCTAGCTCCGCCCCAGTGTAAGTGCGGAGCGAAAGACAGGAGCGATTAATTATGCTGAAAGTTGTCAATGCCGGTGTTAACAGGAGGTGAGTAGAATGTTTGATACGGCGGCCCAGGTGGCCGGGGCGGCCTGTGTGGTAGTTGCCGCTTCCCTGTGGGGGGAAATGAAGGCAAGGGGTTTAATATACCGCCTGCGGCAGCTTCAACAGTTTCACCAGGGACTGCGGCTGCTTGATACGGAGATTTCTTACACGGCTACTCCGCTGCCCTATGCTTTTTCACGCATCGGGGACCGCATTGGCGGCCCCGTAGGTGGGATATTCCTGCAGGCTTCACGCTATATGCAGGAAGGCAGCGACAAAAGCGCACGGGAGGCCTGGGTCGGCGCCATTGATGATAACCAAAATGCAACGTATTTTACCAGGGAAGACAGAAAAGTAATGGAAGCCCTTGGTGTGTCCCTGGGGCTGACCGACCGGGAAGGGCAGCTACAGCAAATTCAAATGGTTTCCGGGGAACTGGAATACGCCCTGGAAGAAGCACGCCGCGAAAGAAGCAAACACGAAAGGATGTGGAGGTACCTGGGCGTATTGGGAGGGGTGGCCCTGGTAATATTTTTGATTTAATAGCCGTGCGCGTGTTAATTCTGTGCCATCTCCGGCACGAAAAAACGGGGGGATATCGTGGAAGGTGTTAATGTAGATTTGCTTTTTAAAATAGCGGGAATTGGTATATTTATATCCGTACTTAACATTGTTCTTAAACAGGCCGAGAAGCAGGAGCAGGCCCAAATGTTGACCCTGGTGGGGGTGGTAATTGTACTGCTTATGGTGCTTCAGTTGATCAACGAATTATTTGAGAGTATTCGCTCCATATTCAACTTATTTTAGGGGGAAGCACGGTATGCCGGGCCTTGTGGGGAGTGACATTTTAAATTGGAGATAGTTCAAGTAGTGGGAGTGGGCCTGGTAGCCACCATACTTATACTGGTGCTTAAAGAATACCACCCGGAGATAGCCTTTCAAATAGCTATAGCCGCCGGGGTAATTCTTATACTTCTGGTTATAGGATATATAGTGGAAATAATCCAGGCGGTTACCGAGGTAGCGCTGGATGCGGGAATGGAGGTAATGTACCTGCAGGTCTTGCTCCGTATTATTGCGGTAGCTTACCTGGCGGAATTTGCGGCCCAGGTTTGCCGCGACGCGGGAGAAGGCAGCATAGCGTCCAAGATCGAACTTGCCGCCAAGGTGATTATACTGGTGATGGCGGTGCCTATAATAACCTCGGTAATGGAAAGCATTCTTTCGTTGCTGCCTTACCGGTAGGGGGAAGAAAACATGGAATTTATGAGGGGGAACAAAACAGGAAGCATGCTTTTGATAGCATTCCTGGCAGTAGCGCTGTGCATGTTTTATTCCGTGTCTGCCGGCGCCGAAGAAGAGATGCCGGGAGGGCAGCGCCAGGAGATAGAGCCGGAAATAGACCTGGAAAATGAGCTTCATTTCATGGAGGAAGCATGGCGGGAAATAGAAGGGGACGTGGAAAAGTATTTTCCCACCCTGCACTGGAGAAACGTGATAGAGTGGATGCGCGGCGAAGGCGAGCCACCCGATGCAAGAGAGTTCCTGGAGGGGGTGATCCACCTCTTTTTGGGAGAAATCCTGCTTAATGTGCGATTTATGGGAAAGCTGCTGGTGCTGGCGGTGTTATCCGCTTTTTTGAAGAACCTGCAGGGTTCTTTTGAAAGCCAGGGGGTAGCCTGGATAACCCAGGGTGTAGTGCTGCTTGCCATGATAGGGCTGATTCTTCCCGGTTTTACCGCGGCGGTAAACCTGGCCCGCACGGTCATCCAGGGAATGGTAGATTTTATACTTGCCCTTATCCCCCTGCTGCTGGTGTTGCTGTCTTCCCTGGGGAGCATTTCGGCGGCCAGCCTGTTTCACCCTTTGATTATTTTTAGCGTCCACTTTTTTAGCAGCGTTATAAACAACGTAATCTTTCCCCTGATCCTGTTCAGCGCGGCCCTGGCCCTGGTAAACCATTTCTCGCCCGACCTTCGCCTGGGGAAACTGGCCGACTTTTTTAAAGACTTGAGCGTCTGGGGCCTGGGCCTCCTGATGACGCTTTTTGTGGGAATAATTACCCTTCAGGGGGTAGCGGGCACGGTGACCGATGCCATTACTTTGCGAACGGCCAAGTTCTTGACCGGCACTTTTGTCCCGGTGGTAGGCAAAATGCTGGCCGATTCCATTGAAACCGTAGCCAGCGGCTCGCTCTTGCTGAAGAACGGGGCGGGGATTGCCGCCCTGGTGGTCCTGGCCGTGACCATAATTTTCCCCCTGGTAAAGCTTTTTGCCCTGGTGTTAATTTACAAGGCTTCTGCAGCCCTGGTCCAGGTGGTAGGAGAAACCTCGATGGGGGAATGCCTGAATACCATGGGTAACTGTTATACCCTGGTAATGGCTTCCCTGGTGGGGGTTTCGTTGATGTTTTTTTTGGCTATTGTAATCATAGTGGGTTCAGGTAACGCCCTGGTCATGATGAGGTAAGGTAGGGCGGGCGATATGGAGCAGGCAACCAACTTCCTGCCGCGGGCTTTTTCCCCCTCACCGTGAGGGAAGATTAAGATGGGAGGTCGGACCTGGTGTCAAGCTAACGTGAGCCTGAGTAGTTACAGCAAAGAAAAAGTAAGGAGGGGAGACTGTCGTGATTGATACAGTGGGAAACCTGGTACAGACCCTGGTAGTAATAGTAGTAGTGACTACCATACTGGATATGCTCCTTCCCCAGACCCGGTTTCGGCAGTATCTGCGGCTGGTAGTGGGCATGCTGGTGCTGTTAATGGTGGTAAATGCTTTTGCAAACCTCCTGGGAAGGGGGGAACACTACTTGGAAGAAGGGGTGCCGCCCTGGGGAGAGGAAGCGGAAGGTATTTCCCGGAAAGGCAAAGAGGTGTGGGAAAAAAACCAGCAGGCTGTGCTTCAGGAATACCGGGGCCGCGTGGAAGAATACGTAAAGGAAAGCCTTTGGGTGGAAGGGTGGAGCCTGGAACAGTTTCACCTGAAAATAGATGAAGATTTTTCCAGCGCCTCCCTGGGAAGAATAAAAGAAGTGCAGGCCCTGGTCCGGCCCCGGGAAAACGAGGCCGGGAAAGAAAAGTTAAACAGAGTGGAGGTGGAGCCGGTGAGGGTGGAAATAGATAATAAAGAAGGGGCCGGCCTGGAAAATGCAAAAGAGGGAGAAATCTCCGCCGGGTTGGGGCAAAAAGTGGCTTCCCGCCTGGGGATAAGTGAAGAAAAGGTAGAGGTGAAAAAAGTACCCTAGGGGAGGTGGAATATAATGGTGTGGGAAAGACTGCAGTCTCTTTTCTTTACAGAGGGAGAAGGGAGTTCCCATAAAAAAATAAATAAGAAACTTTTGATTTTGCTTGGTGTGGGGGTATTTCTGCTGCTGTTTAATTCCCTGTTTTCCCCCGGGGAACGGGGTGCCCCCCCGGAAACAATAAATGAAAGGGAAGAAACCGGGCAAGCGGATTTGAGCGCACCTTCGATCAAAAAGGAAAAAGAGATGGTGGATAAATTAACCGGTATGATTAACCAGATTGAGGGAATAAGCGGTGCCGCGGTTTATTTAACCAGGGAGAGCGGCCCGGAAAAAGAGCTGGCCTACGACCGGGATCGGCAATCCCGGACAACCACGGAAGAAGATACGGAAGGCGGCACCAGGGAAGTGGAAGAGATAAACCGCCAAAAAAATCACGTTATTCTCCGGGAGCCGGAGGGAGGGGAAAAGCCCTTGATCCTGGTAGAACACGCCGAAAGTTATCGGGGGGCCATGGTGGTTGCCGAAGGAGTGCAGGACACCCGCAAGAAGAAGCAGGTAATAAAAGCGCTGGAATCTCTTCTTGGCCTTCCCCCGCACCGTATTACCGTCCTGCCCCGCGGCAGGTAAAATAAAAGGAGGTGTAACCAGGTGCGTAAGGCGATCTGGGGCTGTGGAATACTGCTTGTGCTGTTTACCGTTTATATTTTGGTGGCCGGGTCGGAAGAAATTACGCAGCAGCGGCATGTAGATAAAAGCCGTGAGCAGGCGTTGCCCGGTTTCCGGGAAGAACAAGAAAAACAAGAAGAACAAGAAAAAAAGGGGATACAAAAAAAAGAAGATGTAATACTGGAAGATAAGAACAAGGAAGAAAAAGAGAAAGAAGAAAAAGAGAAGGAAGAAAAAGAGAAAGAAGTCGAAGTCCGGGAAGAAGGGGACTGGGACCTGGAAAACGGGGATGATTTTTTTGTAGAGTACCGGCTTTACCGGGACAGGGTAAGATCCCGTGAAATAGAGATGCTGGAAAGCACCCTGCAGGATGCCTCAGTTAGCCTGGAAAGCCGGGAAAGGGCGGAAAAAAAGATGCTGGAGCTGGTAGATACAATGGAAAAGGAGCTTATAATAGAAAATTCTTTAAAAGCCCGGGGCTACGAGGATGCGCTTTTTTTCTACCGCAACGACCTGGCTACGGTTATGGTTAAGGCAGACGAGCTTTCCGAGGAGGAAATACTGCAGGTTTCCAACATGGCAGCCAGGGCTGCCGGAATTGAAAGAGAGGGAGTGAAAATCCTCATCAAACGCTCTTGAGGCCTTCCAGCGCAAATTTTTTAGTTAAATTGAATTAATGTAGTCCATCTGGTATAATATACAAGTAAGCAAAATTCGGGGAGGCTCCCCGAGAAAGAGGAGGTTTGATTATGACTGATACGGAGAAAACCCTGCAGACTGAAGGAGGTTCGGTTCGCATAGCCGACGAGGTGGTTTCCACTATTGCCGGGCTTGCCGCTATCGAAATTGACGGTATAGCAGGTATGAGCGGCGGTATTGCCGGGGGAATAGCTGAAGCCCTGGGCAGGAAGAATCTTTCCAAGGGCGTCAAGGTGGAAGTTGGCGAAGAAGAAGTTATTGTTGATTTATACATAATAGTTAATTACGGGGTCAGGATACCTGATGTTGCCTGGAATGCACAGGAAAGCGTGAAAAAAGCAGTAGAATCCATGACCGGGCTGAACGTTTTAAAAGTAAACATTCACGTGCAGGGAGTTTATTTTCCCAAAAAAGATAAAGAAGCAGCAGAGGAAGATCAACGGGTCAAGTAACAGCCGGGAAATTACGTGTTAGAAAGGAGACTGGGTAAGCCATGAAGTTTTTAAATCGCCTGGTTATGGGGCTTCTGGGAATACTGTTTATAGCTGCAGCCGTGTTTATGATGGGAATTTACTGGAACCTGATCAACCTGGCGGAAACAGGCCTGGAAGGTATGTACTTGTTTGAAGGTCATACAGTAACGGCAGTAGCCAGTGCAGTCCTACTGCTTCTGGGCCTGGTTCTGCTGCTGCTTTCTTTGACTAGAAGCGGCGGGAGCGGAGGCAGGAAAGATAATACCCGCTCTATTGTTCAGTACACCGAAACGGGTGACATAAGGATTGCCCTGACTGCGGTAGAAAACATGGTGCTTCGGGTTTCCAAGCAGATCAAAGGGATACGAGATACTGAAACCAGGGTAGAATACAATACCCAGGGGTTACTTATTTACGTAAAAGTAAGGGTGTTGCCGGATATAGAAATTCCCGGGCTTGGCAGCCAGCTGCAGGAGAAGGTGAAAGAATACGTGGAGGAGATTACAGGTACAAGCGTGGCGGAAGTTAAAGTTATGGTGGAAAATATTGTGACCGAACAAGCATCGCCCCGCAAAAAATAGGAGTTAAAGTTGAAAGGTGGACGGAGGTACCATGAGTGACCTTGACTGGCTGGAAATACTGATGCGAAAATGGAAAAAAATAGCAGGAGGTCTGGCCGGCTTCTTTGTAGGCATAATACTGGTAACATTTGGTTTCTGGAAGGGCTTCTTTATACTGGTTTGTGTGGCGGCGGGAATATTTCTTGGCTGGCACCTGGATGCAGGAGACGGTATAGAAGAGATAAAAAAACTTTTCAGGCGTTAGTAAGGTAGCAAATTTAACACAGGGGGCAGGAACCATTGAGTCGCCGATTAACCAGGGAAGCTGTATTTAAAGCCCTTTTTCAAGTGGAAGTAGGTGGAATAAAACCGGGAAAAGCCCTGCAGTATTCGCTGGAGGGGCTTTTTTTGAGCCCGGAGGAGATAGAAACGGCTAATGAATTATTTAGCGGGGTTATCCGGGAGCAGGAAAACCTGGATAAACAGATAACCCCATATCTGGTGGGCTGGGAGTTGCACCGCCTGGCCGCAGTAGACCGGTGCCTGTTGCGCCTGGCCCTGTACGAAATAGTGTACCGGGAAGATATACCTCATGTGGTTTCTATTAACGAGGCTCTGGAGCTGGCCAAGAAATACAGCTCCCCCGATTCGGTTTCTTTTATAAACGGAATACTGGACAATATATCCGGCAAGCTTCTTGCAGGGGATGGTCAGTAATGTTTGCGGGTATAGATACCTCGGCCTATACTACTTCAGTGGCTCTGGTAAGTGAAAGTGAGCAGTTAATCGAGGAAGCCAGGGTCCCCATAGAAGTAAGCAAAGGGCAGCAGCGGTTAAGGTAGTCGGAAGCGGTTTTTCACCATGTTCTGCAAATTCCCCGGACCGGGGAAGAATTATGCTCCGGGGAGCCTGTTCCAGCAGGCCGCGGCCAGTGGAAGGTTCATATATGCCCGTGTTCCGCGTGGGAGAATCGTTTGCTTCGCTTCCTGGCGCAGAACCTGCAGGTATCTTTGGCCTACTGCACGCTTGCAAAAAATTTCGAAATTAATAAAAAATTACTCTATTGTCCAGTAAAAAAGGGAATCCGCTTAATAGTGGCGAAATAGATGTAGTGGTTATAAGTAAGAGAATTTGTGAATGTTTGTACAATTGTTGAAATTAGGGTTAAGAAAAAAATCAAAAAAGGGGGGAGCGGTACCAGGTAAATCAATACAGGCAAGTTATTATAAAAATCCGGTAGGGTGATGTTTTAAGGGGTGAAACAGTAAACTGTTTTAGGGGAGAGGAACGACGATGGGCAAAGTAGTATTCAGTAGTTGGCAGCGATTTATAAAGGATAACCGTGGGGATTCCTCGGGAAAACAAGTAGAGGCAAGTGAACTCAATCTTCCTGATTCTTTAGGCCAGGAAAAACTTAAAGCAGTTATCGGCTGGGATGGGTTGGTTATAATGGACCCGGAAGTGGATGTGGTAAAAGCCACCAAAGCCTACTTTGAAAAAGTGCAGGAAGAGTCCTGCGGAAGATGTATTCCCTGCCGCGTAGGCACCGGTATGATTGCCCGCAGGCTTGAGCGTATAGACCGGGGTGAAGGAACGGAAGATGACCTGGAAGCAGTTAAAAAGTGGGGAAACCTGGTGAAGGATACCTCGCTTTGTGAGCTGGGCCAGACTGCTCCCGTCCCTCTGTTGGATGCCCTGGAGCATTACAGTGAAGAATTTGCCAGTAAAGTGGAAGGGGAAAAGGGCAAGTCTTCGGACCAGGATTACAACTTTCGTTCCATAATGACCGCTCCATGCCTGCACGGTTGCCCGGCGCATGTAAATATACCCCATTATGTGGGATGCGTAAAAGATTCCTGTTTTGAAGATTCGCTGGCAACCATTAGAGAAAAAACCATGCTGGCAGGGGTTTTGGGAAGAGTTTGTGTCCATCCCTGTGAAGAAAACTGCCGCCGTAACCAGCTGGATGAACCTGTTTCTATTCGCAATGTAAAGAGGTTCGTTTATGATTTTGAAACGGAAGGCAAGAAAGAAGACATTGTAGAAACACCCAAGGATGGAGAAAAGGTAGCCGTGGTTGGTGCAGGCCCGGCAGGCCTGAATGCGGCTTACCAGCTGGCTCTTAAAGGGCACCGGGTGACTATTTACGAGGCCCTTCCGGTAGGTGGAGGCATGCTGGCCGTAGGCATTCCCTCTTACCGGCTACCCCGGGAAGTTTTAAATCAGGAGATTGAACTTATAAAGAAACTGGGAGTGGAAATAAAGTACAACCAGAGGATAGGCAAGGATATTACCCTGGATGAACTTAAACAGAATTACAAGGCCGTATTTATTGGCGCCGGAATGCATGAAAGCGCCAATATGGGTGTAGATGGAGAAGACAAAGGTTACCGCGGCTTTATCCCCGGAGTCAAATACTTGCGGGACTTGAGCCTGGGCAACGAGCTGGATATAGGCGAAAAAATAGCCGTAGTAGGCGGGGGTAATGTGGCCATGGACTGTGCCCGCTCGGCAATCAGGCTGGGAGTAAAAGAAGTCAACCTGCTTTACCGGCGCTCCCGTGAGCAGATGCCCGCACACGAAGCGGAAGTAATGGAAGCGGAAGAAGAGGGAGTACGTTTTCACATGTTAACCAATCCAACCAGGATTATAGAGGAAAACGGAAAAGTAAAGGCCGTAGAGTGCGTACGCATGGAACTGGGTGAGCCGGACAGCAGCGGAAGAAGAAGACCGGTTCCCGTTGAAGGCTCCGAATTTGAACTGGATGTGGATACGGTAATACCAGCCATCGGCCAGGTAGGCGAATTTGAATTTGTCAGTGAAACCAGTGGGGTAAAAGTATCCGACAGGGGTAGAATTGAAGCGGATCCGGTAACCATGGAAACATCTGCGCCGGGAGTATTTGCCGGCGGTGATGCCGTTTTAGGACCAAGTACAGTAATAGAAGCAGTAGCTGCGGGTTACCAGGCTGCCAAGTATATGGACCAGTATCTCCGCGGCGGCAAGGTTACTCCTGATGAGGAAGACTTGATGGAACAGATTATTGATGGTCTGGGTGCTTACGATCCTCAAGAAATTCCGGAAGCTCCGGCGGGACAGAAAAGAGAAAAGTCCGAGCTTGCGGAGGTACAAGAAAGAATTAAAGGATTTGATCAAGTAGAAAGAGGATTGTCCAATTCGGCTGCCTTGCGGGAGGCCGAGCGGTGTTTGCGCTGCTATCGCCTGCTGCTGGCGGTTACCTGATACGGCATCTATTTTTAAGGGGAGGAAGAGGAAATGATGGTTAGTTTGGTTATAGATGGACAGCAGGTTTATGCTGAAGAGGGAGCTACCATATACCAGGCGGCCAAGCAGATGGGTATTTACATTCCCACCCTTTGTTACCATCCACGCTTGAGACCCCTGGGATATTGCAGGATTTGCCTGGTAGAAGTAGAGGGAATTAATAAGCCGGTGACTTCGTGCAATACCCCGGTACAGGAAGGCATGAGAGTAACCACCGACACTCCTGCTATAAAGGAGCAGCGCGAGGAGATACTTTCCATGCTGCTGCAAACGCACCCTTCGGAAGAGTGCCTGGTCTGTGAAAAAGGCGGCAACTGTGACCTCCAGGAACAGGCCTACCAGATGGGATGCCAGGTAAGCAGGAGCTATGTCTTGACGGATGAAGTAGCTTCAGCGGATGAGAACCCGCATATAGTGCGAGATCCGGAGAAGTGCATCCTGTGCGGGCGTTGTATTAGGGTGTGCAGCGAAGTAGCCCAGCAGTTTGTCTTTACCCTGAAAGAGGGGGGCATGGAAGCAAGGGCAGTTGCTGGAACGCCCGAAAAACCCCAGACGTTGGAAGATGCCGGCTGTGTATTCTGCGGCAACTGCGTTGAAGTATGTCCCGTGGGAGCTCTTACGGAAATAGAAAGGGCTACCCTGGGCCGGGAGTGGGAACTCGAGCCCGTCAAAGGGATATGCAACCACTGTTCGGTGGGATGTAGTATAGTATTCCGGGTTAAAGATGGAAAACTGGTAAAAATAAACGCGGATGCGGAAGAAGATACGTTTGGGTGGATCTGCTCCAAAGGCAAGTTTGGTTACGATTATATTAAAGGGGAAGAACGGGTTACCACCCCCCTGATACGCCAGGGAGAAAAGGGTGCTGGCGAATTCAGGGAAGCAAGCTGGGAAGAAGCCCTGGACTACGTGGCCAAAGGACTTAAAGAGATTAGAAACGAAGATCCCCGCGCCCTGGCCGTGCTGGGTTCGGGACGCTGCTCCAACGAGGAAAACTATCTTCTGCAAAAGTTTTCCCGCGGGGTACTGGGTACCAACAACCTGGAAACCGGGGTGCATTTTGGAATGGCGCAGGCGGCTCTGGCCATGGAAGAAAGCCTGGGTGTTGCCGGCTCCACCACCACCCTTGAAAGCATAAGGAAGACCGAAACCGTTATGGTTATCGGTTCTGATATGCTCAAGAACCAGCCCGTTGCGGGAATGCGCGTAAAAGAAGCCATCAGGTATAACGGGACCCGGCTGATAAACGTTAGTACCCAGGAAACGGAAATGGATAAAGCGGCTCACCTGAACCTCAAGGTGCGTTCCGGCAGCGACCTGGACCTGTTGAAGGGCATGCTTAATTATGTTATACAGGAAGGCCTGCTGGACAGCGATTACGTGGAGAAATATACCGAAGGCTTTTCCGAACTGAAGGAAGAGTTAAAAGGCTATACCCCGGCCAGGGTTAAAGAGCTAACCGGGGTAGGTGAAGAAGATCTGGCCAGGGCTGCATCCTGGCTGGCAGAAAGCAATAACGCGGTAGTGTTGGCCGGGAAAGGTTTTGTACACCAGCAGCCCCGGGAAAACACCCTGGCCCTGGTAAACCTTATGCTGGGCTGTGGCCAGGTTGGCCGGGAAGGCGCCGGCATCATCTTCATTCAGCCACGCAGTAACGTCCAGGGAGCCCTGGATATGGGCGGTATAGCCCCGCTCCTGCCGGGTTACCGCCGCGTAGAGGATGAGGGTGACCGCCAGGAAATATCCGAAAAGTGGAACCTGGAGCTGCCTTCCTGGGAAGGTAAAGAGCTGGAAGGCATTATGGATGCAGCGCGGGAAGGCGAAATCAAGGGACTTTACCTGGTAGGCGATGCCCTGGAAACCGGCAAGTACCCGGAAAGGGAAAAAGCCCTTGCCAGCCTTGATTTTCTGGTAGTGCAGGAACTTTTTATTACCTCGGGAGCCCGCTATGCGGACGTAATACTTCCCGGGGCCAGCTTTGCCGAAACGGAAGGCACCTTTACCAACCTGGAGAGAAAGGTGCAAAAGGATTATGCGGCCTTAACTGCATACCAGAACAGCCGTACCGACCTGGAAATTATCCAGGACCTGTCCCGGGCCATGGGTACTCCCATGAAGTATACTTCCGCCAGGGAAGTTACGCAGGAGATATCCCGGGTAGTGCCCCAGTACGGTGGCATCAGCTGGGAGCGGCTAGAGGGAGGCGGTTTATTCTGGCCCTGCCCGGAAGAAGGTCACTACGGCACTCCCGAGCTGTGCCTTAATGGTAAAAAAATCAGGTTTTCCACGGTATAGCGGTTGATAGCGGGTACGCATTCCCGGGTATTAAAGTGAATAAGGAGGTTAAAATATGGCTGAGCTTATTAAAGGTAAAGAAGTAGCCCAAAAGATAAGAGAAGAGGTCTCTTCGGAAATAGAAGAGCTGCAAAAGAAGACGGGGAAAGTTCCCGGCCTGGCAGTGGTAATAATGGGCGAAGACCCGGCTTCTCAAACTTACGTGAACAACAAGGAAAAAACCAGCAAAAAGCTGGGTTTCCATTCTGAAGTGCACCGCCTGCCGGAGAGCACTACTCAAGAAGAGCTGTTGCAGCTGGTTGACAGGTTAAACAACGACGACAACATTAACGGTCTTCTGGTGCAGCTTCCCCTGCCGGACCACATTGAAGATGAAGCGGTAATCCACGCTATTTCCCCCGAAAAAGACGTGGACGGGTTTCATCCTGTTAACGTGGGCAACATGATGATAGGGGAAAAATGCTATATTCCCTGCACTCCGCACGGGGTAATTAAAATGATCGAGCATGTTGGTTACGATCTCAAGGGAAAAAATGCGGTGGTAATTGGCCGCAGCAATATCGTAGGCAAACCGGTGTCCCTGCTTCTGCTGGATCGCCATGCTACGGTTACCATAACCCATTCCCGCACCCAGGACCTTCCCGGTGTTTGTAAGCAGGCGGACGTCCTGGTAGTGGCGGCGGGTAAGCCGGAAATGGTTAAAGGAGACTGGATTAAGCCGGGTGCGGTAGTTATAGATGTGGGCATCCACCGTATTGACGACAAGCTTAAAGGGGACGTGGAATTTGAAAGCGCGGAAAAAGTGGCTGGCTACATTTCTCCTGTTCCCGGTGGAGTAGGGCCCATGACCATTACCATGCTCATGCATAACACCCTGCAGTCCTTTAAATTTAAGCACGGGCTGGAGTAACTTTGACGGAGAAGTACGTATTTACAGTATCGGAAATAAACAAGTATATAAAAGGAAAGCTGCAGGTTGACCCCCACCTGCGTAGTTTGTGGGTGGGGGGCGAGCTTTCCAATTTTAAATGGCACCGTTCCGGGCACATGTACTTTACGCTTAAAGACGAACATGCGTCGTTGCGGTGTGTATTTTTCCGCGGTTACAACCGGAGCTGCCCTTTTTTGCCCTCCGATGGTATGGAGGTGTGGATCAAGGGCAGCATTTCTGTTTACGAAAAAGAAGGGCTTTACCAGTTATACGTGGAATTAATGGAGCCCGCCGGGGTAGGTTCACTGCACCTGGCTTTTGAACAGCTTAAAAACCGTTTGAAAGAGGAAGGGCTGTTTGAGGATCGCTATAAAAAGAAATTACCCCGTTTTCCCTGGAAAATTGCCTTGCTTACTTCGCCTTCAGGAGCCGCGTTGCAGGATATACTAACCACGGCCCAGGGCAGGTTCCCCCATGTAACCATCCAGGTAGTAGAAACCCTGGTCCAGGGCAGCCGGGCCCCGCATGATATAATTGATTCACTGCGCCATATAGAAAAAAAAGGTGAAGCGGACCTGGTAGTCCTGGCCCGCGGGGGCGGGAGCCTGGAAGACCTGTGGGCTTTTAACCACGAAGACCTGGCCCGGGCCATATTTCACTGCACTATTCCGGTAGTATCCGCGGTAGGGCACGAAACCGATTTTACCATAGCCGATTTTGTTGCGGATGTGCGTGCCGCTACGCCTACGGCTTCCATGGAAATGGTGTTGCCGGAAAAAAGCGAGCTGCAGCGCCGGCTGGAAGAAATGCTGGAAAGAGCCCGGGTTTCGCTTGACCGGCGGATGAGGCAAGAAAAGCAGAGGGTGGAATACGCCCTGGGCCGGAGGTTTCAAAACATACCCCTGCAGCTTTTGGAGCGCAAAAAAGTGGCCTTAGACGATCTGGACCGCCGGCTGCAGAGAGCGGTAATGGAAGATTTCAGGCAGCGAGCTGACCGCCTTTCTTATTTATCGGAAAGGCTGGAAAGCCTGAGTCCCCTGAATATCATGCAGAGGGGTTACAGCTACTGCGAAGATGAAAAAGGCAGGCTTATCCGCCTGGCTGCGGAAGTAAATAGAGGACAGAAGTTGAACGTGCATTTCAGGGACGGAAGGGTCCGGGCCGAGGCCCGGGAAGTTGTTTTGGAGGAGGAGAAAGATGTCTAAAAAAAACTCCCCTGAAAATATAGATAAGCTGAGTTTTGAAGAAGCTATAGAAAGGCTGGAAAAAACGGTGCAAAAGTTGGAAAAAGGAGAGCTATCCCTGGAAGATTCCCTGGCTTCTTTCCAGGAGGGAATAAAGCTTTCCCGGCGGTGCCGTGAGATTCTTGCCGACGCCGAATACCGGGTAGAATACCTTTTAAAAGAAGAAGGATTTGAACCAGAAAACACGAATAAAGAAACAGGCGACCATGAATAGGTAGCACCAGCCAGAAAACTGGTAGATGTCCGGAAAGCGTTTTCCTGCGGGCCAGTAAAGAACAGAGGTGATGTGGTATTAGCATGGAGCGCGACGCGAGTAAAGTCAGCAGTATAGAAAAATACCTGGAAGATAAAAGAATATATGTAGAGGAGTGCCTGGAAGGGCTCTGGGAAAGCGAGAAATGCCCGGAGACTATCTACCGGGCCATGCGCTATTCTTCCCTGGCCGGGGGAAAGCGCCTGCGCCCTATTCTTGCCATGTCCGCCGCTGAAATGCTGGGTAAACCCGGGGAGGACATCTGGGAAGTGGCTTGCGCCCTGGAGCTTATACACACCTATTCCTTGGTCCACGATGACCTGCCGGCCATGGACGACGATGACTTGCGCCGGGGGAAACCTACCTGCCACCGTGTTTTTGGAGAAGATATGGCCATATTGGCCGGGGACGCCCTGCTTACATACTCTTTTGAACTCCTTTCTTCTTACGGCAGGAAAAACCCGGAAGCCGGGGTAAGGATAATCGAAGAAATCTCCCGTAGCGCCGGCCCTTCTGGCATAATAGGGGGACAGGTACTGGACCTGCAGGCAGAAGGTATAGAGGTTTCTCTAACCCACCTGGAGGAAATTCACCGATTGAAGACCGGTGCCTTGATAAAGGCCGCGATAGTTTCCGGGGCACTGGCAGCCGGTGCTTCCCCGGGGACCCTGGACAGGCTGGAACGTTATGCCTTGCAGGCCGGGCTGGCTTTCCAGGTTGCAGACGACCTCCTTAATGTAAAAGGGGATCCCGGGAAAATGGGCAAAAGCACCGGGACCGACGAAAAAAGGGGAAAGGCTACTTATCCCAGCCTCCTGGGAGAGGAGGAAGCCCGCCGCAGGGCTGACAGCCTTTATTGTTCCGCGGTTTCCGAGCTGGAATACTTTGGGGAGCGTTCTTATTTGCTGAGGCAGCTAACCCGCAAACTGGTTTACCGTAGCAGCTAATACCCCGCTGAAAATTACGTTTTATTTCTTATCCGGGTGGTGTTGAGTATGTTGAAAAAAAATGAAATGTTTAAAGATTTTGACAAATCTTTTCCCTGGTTAATAATACTTGTAACTGTATTTTATCTGGTGGCTGTATTGCAGCTTTGTTACTGGGTTGATATTAAATTTTCGAATGTTTTTGGGTTAAATGATTGGCTTCAGGCTAACTATGATAGCCCTGTATTGTGGCTTCAAATGTTTAGAGAAGGTTCACCTACGGAATATTTACAGTGGTTTTATTTAGGTTTGGCGGCATTACTATGTATGTCGATTTTAGTATGGTTATATAAGCAAAAGATAAAATTTAACCCTGGATGGATATTATTATTATTGGGTCTGGTTACAATGTTTTTAGAAGATGTCTTTAACTTAAGGCACTTTTTTAGTGAGATAGTAGCTATATATATTTTAGAATATGATGATTTTTATGACTGGGTATATAGTTTAGATAGGAGTATTGTAGAAGTTTCAGTGTATATACTTTTATCAATAATTATGGTTGTTGCTTTAATTTTTATTTTAAAAGACAGGAAAGTAAATTTATTTGGTAAAAAACTTATGGTAGTTGGATATTTTTTTTATGGAGTTGCTGCATTTGGCTCAGCAACGAGGCATATAGGTGACTGGTATGGAATTGTAGGTCGAAAAATTTTATTAAGTTTATATCACGATTACTGGTTGCCGATGATTGAAATAGATTACAATTTTTGCAATATGTTTATGGATTATGTATTTGAAGAATCTTTAGAGTTGTTAGGTGCTTCGTTTTTATTGGCTTCTGTAGTTGTGTTTTTTGTTTCTTTAGTTAGAAGAAACGATAAAGAAGAAGATTAAAAGTTATGATGCTAATATATGGATTAATTTTGGCCAGGGGTTA
>PWGO01000011.1 GCA_003554525.1 Syntrophomonadaceae bacterium
ATCGGGGCGTGGCCCAGTTTGGCAGGGCGCATGACTGGGGGTCATGAGGTCGCGAGTTCAAATCTCGCCGCTCCGACCAGGAAATCGAGCAAGCATGGGGGTTAGCAGCTCCCATGCTTGCTTCATTAGCAGGCTTACAGTTTATTAAAACTGGAGGTGTTTTATTGACTGTACAAAGTGTTGCTTCTATGGATAGTGGAATGCAGCAGTTCCAGGTAAAACATGAAATAAACGCTCAAGTGGTGAAAATGATGCTGGATACTGTAGAAGCTCAGGGAGAAGCTAAAATGGAGATGATGGATGCTGTGAAAGATATTAACCCGGAACACCTGGGCACTTACCTGGATGTGCTGGTGTAATTTCATTTTCTGAGTAATAATATAAGGCAATGAGAACAAATAAAATTGGGCAATGAGAACAAAAAAAGCAGTAAAACCGTTTTTATCCTCACCTTTCCGCTTTATGGAGAGGGAGGATTAATTTTTGTACAAAAAACAATTGGGAGCCGGGAACAGGCACGGGAGTTAGCAAATGCCATAAATTCATTGACAGGACACTTTTACTTTACATAAAAAAAAAGAAAATTCATATATTTCTTTTTGATAAACTCTTTGTTATGATTAAAATAAAATAACCGGGTAAGGAGTGATTACAGGTGAATAAGGTGAAATGGAGCATCCCGGGTTTACTGGTAGTATTGCTGTTAATAATGGGTTTGGGTGTTGGCTGTGATAACGGGGAGGGGCTGGAAGAGCAGCAGGAGATGCTTGATGAGCATTCAAAGGAAATGGACAAGATGAGGGAGGAGCTTGCAGTGACTTTGTCGGAATGGCGCCAGGGGGAAGTTGATGTCCAGGAGGTTTTAGCCAGGAATAGCGAGATGAAAGAGCATATAGACGGGTATTCTGATCTAATTGAAGAAAATAAAGAAATTGAGGAAGAGATGCCCGATTTTAACAGTTATTATACAACGTCTATGCAGGAATACAAAAAGGCTGTAGTAAACCTGGAAAAAGCTTTTGAGCAGGAAGATGAAGATGAAAAAAAGGAAAACCTGAATCAGTTTTGGAAATTTCTGGGAAAAGGTGATGCTTTAAAAGAAAGGGCTGACGAAATACTGAAAAGGTAAACGTATTTAAGCCCGGGTGTATTTTAAATGAAAAAGGGGAATTCCATGAAAAGAGTAATGGTATGGGGATTTTTAATTCTGGTATTTCCGTTGATTGTTGTTTTGACAGGATGTGATATTTTCGAGAAGGGGGGAGAAGAAGAGCAAACAAAAGATGAAAAAGAAGAAACAGAAGAACAAATAAAAGACGAGGATAAAAAAGAGGAAAAAGAAGAAGAAATAAAAGACGAAGACGAAGACGAAGAGCAAATTAAAAAAGACGAGGATAAAGAAGAAGAACAAATAGAAGATGAAAAAGAAGAAACGGAAGAACAAATAAAAGACGAGGATAAAAAAGAGGAAAAAGAAGAAGAAATAAAAGACGAAGACGAAGACGAAGAGCAACTAAAAAGAGACGAGGATAAAAAAGAAGAAGAACAAATAAAAGATGAAAAAGAAGAAATAAAAAGGGTAATTCATAGAAACATAAAAGCCGCTGAAGAAGAAGATATGGAAGCTTATATGGATACCATTCATGAAGACGTTCCAGGATACGACAGGACCAGGGTTTTGATGGAGAGAATGTTTGAACAATATGATTTGGAATACGAGGTAGAAATACTGGAAGTTAATATAATAAATGAAGAGGAAGCGGAAGCAAAAGTTGAACAAGTAACCAGGTCTCCAGGTAATACTACATTTAATGACAACAAGCTCACGGGTACACATGAACTCCTGAAGCAAAATGGGGAGTGGAAACTGGGTGAGTTACTTGATAAAGATGTAGAATACCTTGATTGAGCATAAAAAGCCTGGTAATGCCCGAGGTAGGCCCGGGAGTGATTTTTAAAGCCTGGGTGCTGCCCGGGCATTTTTTATTTTTTCTGGTGGGCCAAAAGTAGCCCGATAATTTGAAAAAATACCGGTATAAAAATAACCAGGTAGGGCCCTCCTGTTATTGCTGTTACATAGGTTAGAGGTGCGGCGAAAACTATTAAAATTACCAGGAAAGAGAGCCAGGCTACCCTGTTTTGCCAGGCCAGTACCCCCAGGCCCAGGGTTAGAATGCCTAGAGAAACAAAGGATAGCCCGGCTATATTCACCAGGGTCATCATTAGTTTGGCTATTTCCGGGTAGCGGGAAGCAAGTTCTTCGGAGCTCAAACCTATGATTTCTTCATGGTAAGGCGCTATAGGCCAAACCAGGTATAGTATACCGAAAATCAGCAGAATTAACGCGGAAAACCAGAAAGCTAAAGTGGATTTTTGCATGATTATACTCCTGATTTGAAATGCCTGCGCACCGGCGGCTTACCAGGTGAACTTGACTTTGGTGTTTGGGTCTCCTTTCCAGGAGCGGGAAACAAATTCTGATTTAACATCTTTATCCATGCACAGCTCCAGGAAACGTTCTATCCACCCGCGCATTACATAATACCAGGCTTCCATGTGCGGATCAATTCCTAGGCAGGATACTACTATTTCCCCATCTGAAACGTGGTCTACTTCCAGCTTTCCTGATTCAAACATGGTGCTTACCACGAAGGAAAATTTTTTTATGGCTGCTTCCGGTTTTCCTTTTACTATGGATTGGCTGTAAAACGTGGTCATAACACCGTCACAGTAAGCCCGGCCCCACTGGTGGCATGTTTCCATGTTTCCCTTTGCTTCTACCTGCACCACTGCGTTCGTGCAGTTTTTATAAGTTTCAAAGGGGTACCAGGAAGAAGGGAGGATGCGCTTGTTCATGACGTTTTTATCATCTTCCGTCAAGTATTTGTCGTATATCCCGCTTTTGTTTGCTTTAATTATTTTTACCCACGGCAGTAAAATAGAACCTTTAACTTTGTCTGACATAGTTACCTTCCTTTCTTTATAAATTTGTAACTACTAAGGTATCTGCTACTTTAAGCAGAAGGCCTGCGAACTGGCAAAAAGTATACTACCTATTAGTAATATATAACAGTTTTAATTGTGGGTCAATAAAAAAAATTTAAATATTTAAAACAAAAACCGGTTTAACAGCACTTGCTATAATATAATTTTTTTTGTATTATGCAAATAAAAGGAGTGAAAAGTGAATGAAAATGCTGGTATGCACTGACGGGTCAGAACACGGGCAGAAGGCGGTGAACGAAGCGGCCAGGATAGCTGCTGATATGAAAAAAGCGGAAGTTACTATACTTAATGTTTACGAGGGCTCTCCTTTGCCCATGTATGGGGAAGATGTATCTTCTAAAATTAGGGAAGAGTTCAGGGAAACAAAAGAGGAAGAAGGCAGGCGAGTGTTGGAAGAAGCAGTGACAGTATTTAAAGATAAAGACATAGAGCCGGAAACCAGGTTGTTAAAAGGGCATCCCAGTACTACTATAAACAAGGTGGCTTCAGAAGAAAATTATGATATTGTAATCCTGGGAAGCAGGGGTTTGAGTGGGCTAAAAAAGCTGCTGCTGGGTAGTGTAAGCAACGCAGTAGTTCAGGAAACCAGGTCTAATGTTTTAATTGTCAAGTAATGTATGAAGGTTATTTGAATAATTTGGTACAAAGGAGACGATAAATATGACTGAAGGTAACTTGCTTAAAATAATTATGGTTAATGGTAAGGAGTACCAGTTTATCGCTGAGCACCCGCAAGATTTTATTTCCGAATTTTACGATTATTACACGGAAGAGATAATTCCCAAGTTTATTCAGGCGCAGAATTACCAGGGTAAACAGGTGCTTATAAACACCAGTTATATTGCTTCCATAGAATATTCCAACCGCTAGTGCCTGCTTTATGCATCTTGTTTTATTTCAACAGGCGGAGTAGGTTGCCGCTGTATACCTGTTCCAGTTCTTTTTGGGAAAACATATTTTTTAATTTAAAACATTCCGAAGCGGGGTCTCCAAAAGGAAAGTCGCTGCCGAAAAGGATTCTTTCTACCCCGTAGTCGGAAGCGAAGTCTTTTATCTGGAACGGGTTTGCAAGCGATGTGTCTACGTATACCGCAGGGTTTTCAAAAAGCCCTGCTTTCTTAAGGTTGTAATAACCTCCGTTAAGATTTCCAAAGTGAGGAATTATGGTAGTGGTCCTGCCGTCAAATTTTTTAACCAGTTCTATGGTGTTGGTGAGTTCTTCTTCCAGCACCACCGGCATTTTATTTTGGCAGATATATTCTATAAAATTCTCACATTCGGGGGTTTTATACTGGTAGCGGGGTTCGTCGGGGTGCCGGTGCCACTTTATGCCGGAAAACTCTTTTCCCGGTATAAGGAAATCGTTCCAGACAAACCAGTAAATAAAGATGTTGCCTGATGTAAGGGATTGCAGGTAGTGGTGAACTCTTTCCCGGCTTTTTTTGTAGTAAGGGGAATCTACAAACGAGGCTTGAAAGCGGTCGTAGATTTCTTCGGCCGGGGAAAAAAGTACTCCGCCGCTGATGCCGCCTTCTTTCCAGCGAGGTAGCAGTTTTTCAAAAGGAAGGGTTATCCCGCAGTGTGCATGGGCATCCAGGATATGCAAAGGATTCACGCTCCTGACATGGTGGAATTTTTTATTTGAATTCTATAATAATCATTGCCAATTTACACTGATTTGTCAATACTTTTCACCGGAAAGGTGTAAGGAAGATTATACTTACAATTTAACTTACAAAGAAGGTTTTTAAGTTACAGAAGGTTTTTAAGCTGCAAGAATAGAATTTAAATACTACCCCAAAGTTAAAGCGGTTTAAAAAATATTGACCTGTTTTAACGGCTGAAGTACAGGTTCAAGTAAAAGAAGAGCAGGAAGAGGAAAGGGGGTGGCAGGACAAAATGAGGGCTCAAAAACGACTATTTTTAGGACTTTTTCTTCTGTTTTCTTTTCTTCTCCTTTCCCTGTTGATTTATTTTATTTATTTTTTGCAGGCTCCTGATGCAACTTTCTTCAAGGTGTCGTTTATTATTATAATAGCAGTGCTGCTTGTTACCACTGCGGTATCCTTCCTGATTTTGGGG
>PWGO01000150.1 GCA_003554525.1 Syntrophomonadaceae bacterium
CGTCACTCATGGCCCACATCAGGCCGGTCAGGTTGTCAGTCAAGACATAGCCTTCGTCAAAATAATCACGGTCATCGGGTACGCTATAACGTTCCTCCGTTTCCTCCGTTTCCTCCGTTTCCGAAGGCCCTGCCAATTCTTCTATTATACTAATCCTGATAGAAGTTTGATCTAAAAGTTCTCCCTCCTGACAGTACAGTTTTACGGTGGGATTGAACACCTCTCCATCTTCCAGGTTGCTATAAGTATGGCTTACGGTTGAACTTTCACCAGGTAGTTTTGTTTCGCTGAAAGTGTTTCCGTCATCAAAGTCCCATTCAAAGCTATAGGTAGCTTCCGGTAAAGCGACCGCTTCAAAATCATGGGTAACCCGGTTGGCGCCATCGACCAGTTCATAACGGTAATCCCGTTGTGTGGAAGGCTTGATATGCACTTCTGCATCATCGAGGACTTCTTCCTCTCCGAACTCAACCACTGCCTCCGCCCGGGCCATCTCCCGTTCCATATCGAATTCAATCTCTGCGCCGGAGGTAAAGCTCGTAGCGGTAAGATAGATTTGCACCGTGTATACCTGTCTTTCCAGCTCTTCATCCTGGTGATAAGTATGCGATTTGGTGAACTCCATCTCGGTTTTTCCGTCTACTTCTACAGCCCGCTTCCCGGAACTGTTGCTTCTTCCGTCACCGAAGTCCCAGTGCAGATCAAAAAACTCCAGAAATTCCGGTATATTCTCTATTGTAACAGTAAAGTCCACTGTTTTAATACCGCGAGCATCCACAAAGTCTGCTTCCACTTCTGCAGGCTCGATGCTCATATTAAGCCGTCCGGCATCCCTGACGGTTATACGAACCGAATCGCCGCTGTTATTACCATAGGCGATGAACTGAACCCCCTCCTGGAGATGTATTTTATGGGGGTCATCTTCATCCTGCCTGTCACTAAGTATCAGGGTGGTAACAGGGGTGCCATAAGATCTGGACCAAAAACGGTAATCTGTTTCCAGCCCACCTTCCACTGGATTGAAAAAAATATTCTGGGGAGGGGCGTTAAATTGATCAACGTAGATTCCGGAAGAAGCGTCATCGTATTCAATAATAACAGGTAAGATTTTTCCGCTGTGGTCTTCAGGCAAGTTTGTCACCGAATATATGGTGGCCATGCTAAATGCGCGGTCGTCTTCTACTTTTATTTCACCAGAATAGAGAATGTCATCATCATCGTCATCGTCGGAGCTGTAGTCCAAAGTTATATTTTTAGTAAGATCCTTTCTTAGTTCTCCAAGAATATGATATTCTTCGTCAGTCACGGCTTCCCTCAGGAAATCCAGCATGGCATCTTCGATAGTATTGTAGTCGGTCCCCTGCATTACGGCTTCCAGAAAGTCATCGATCCGGTTACCGGAACTATCTACCACGGCATGCCAGATATCCATGAATACTTCATCACGACGAGGGTTTTCGTTAGACCTGATCATAAAATCCAAAAACCTGGCCATGGCGTAATAATGTCCGTCTGCCTCCCGGCGGGACATTAAATCCAGATTAGGCTTTAGACGATACTCGGTGCTTACCAGACACTGATCGGAAAAGCCGCCCTGTCCATCCAGGAGCAGCCTGTGCCCGGCATACTCCGCGGTAATTTCTACCACCGAAAGCGCCCGCATCATTTGATAAGGGGTCAAATAACCCCAATCCTTCCCATGAGCCGCCTGTATTACTCTATGCTGTACCCGGTGAAACAATTCGTGGCCCGCGGTGGCTTTCAGCTGGCCCCGGTGGTGATTGCCAACAGTGGCAATAGTGATTCTTTCCCTGATAGGTGAGTAACGGTTGTAATCCGTGCCCCCCGGGTGCAACCAGACCTGGTTTAATACCGGCACTTTTTCGCGTTCCCGCGTGAACCAGCCCGCTGAAACTTCTTTTTCTACGGGAACATTTAAGCCTATCTCCTGGTAAGAAGCGAGATAATCTTCCAGGTATTCAGCTACTTTCAGAGCGTAATCGTCTATGTCGATCTCTTCAATATCATCGCCACTTCCAAAAGCAGCAGGATGGTAACTATCTTTATACCAAACCTGAAAATGGGTGGTCTTGACGCACCTGGTGCCGGTAATTTCCTGCAGCCTGCCGGGTTCACATTTTTTATGCGCCGCCGTGGCATAGTCGGAAAAATGGTCAGTGGGAACAAACAGCAAATCGTTTTCTTTATCGATGTAATAAGATAATAGCTTCCAGCCTTCCACGTCCTCGTCTTTTTCGACTCCCTCCGACCAGCGTCCTACCTGGAATTGGTCTTCAAGGGTGGCCCCTTCGGGAAGGGGAAACTGTAAATAAACAGTTTCCTCGAATTCATCCATGCCCTCGATTTCAAAGGAATAAATTGCGGCAGGCTCAAAAAGTTCTTCGGCTCGTTCTTCAAGGTTCCCTTCGCTGTATTTATGCACGGTAAACCTGACAGGCTCGTCTACAAAGTTCGGGGGAACAATCAGGCCGACGTTGTCTTCGGTTATAATTGATTGTTTTTCGTTAGAGGTTTCAATGGTTTCATCCAGTATCAACTCTATATCCTCCGTTTTACTTATAGCCGAGATCAGTATGGCTATCAGCAAAACTCCCAACAGTGCACCGCCCAACATAAAGATGAGTTTCCTGTATGGCTTTTTAGGTGAACTACCGGTGGACAGAATGTTTTCTTCCATCTCGTCCTTTACTTCCTCGCCCTTTACTTCCTCGTCTTTTACTTCCTTGTCCTTTACTTCTCCCTGGCCCGGTTTAATAAAAGAAGCAATCGCTTCCACCTGCTCAGCAGGGGTCCACTGCTTCAGCTCCACCGTCCAAAGCAGGTCGTCTTTTTTTATCCCGCCTTCGCGAGCCAGTTCCAGGAGCTGCTCCCAGGTGTAGGGGCCTTCTCTCTGTCCTTCTCTGGCAAAATACCAGTCGCTCATGCCCCCCATGCCTCCCTTCATTTACATTCTTTCATTTACTTCTTTTATTTGCTTTCTTGCATTTATTATAGAACAAAATTCTAAACAGAATCTCAATTAATTTTCATATATGAAGATGAAGACAAAGACAAGATGAAGGTGACAACAAGGTGAGGGTGGCGGTGACGGTGAGAGTAAATATATGAAAGGTGAAATTATATAACGTTAAAATTTTTTTAACCAAAAAAAAGAATGCCCTGACACTTCAACCGGGTCAGGGCCAAGAACTGCAAAATATACAGATTGCTTACTACAACAATATACTCTGGCACTAAAGTTAAATCTGATCAACTGCTGCCTGTTTATCAGTTTTTTTTATCTTAATAGTAATATTTTTGAGCTTCTGAACTATCCATGGTTCGGAAAATGAAGAAATGGGCCTCCGTACTATCAGGCAAACCTTCACGTCTAGGCTGTAAAGCCGGCAAATTAGAGCACCTCACAGAAACTATACAAGACTGCGGTTCTCCAACTAATCCGTTTGCAATTCCTACGCGCAGTGGATAATATTCCGGCATAGGCCACCCTCTATCAGTGAAGTAATCCATATACGTATAATCTTCAAAATCTGCATCGTTATCAGTCATTATTCTAAAAGTACATGAGGGTCCAGTCATAAATTCCCAATCATCGTAACCTAAATGTTTTGATTTATTGAGGTTCTCTACTATATTGTCAATATGCCCGTCCCGTTCCCCTTTATAGACCGGAGGCATCAGATATTCAACCCCGTCTACAGTATGGGGTTCTACGTAGAACATCAGATTGTTTTTTGTGCCAAATATTATATTTTTCGGAATTTCTTTCTTGAGCAATTCACTTTGCTTTTCGATACGCTCGAAATGTTCATCTATGCGTTCTTCAATACTTTCATCCCCTTCCCCAAGCATATAATGGTAGTATTCGACCTGGAGAAGCAAAAATATCTCCTGCAACTGGTGATAATAGTCAAAATGAGCCTCTATTGCTTCATAATCTGCCGGGGTGATATATTCGTTTTCATAGGTTATTTCACCCCATAATTCAAGAGTATCATTTATCAGGTTGTCGTGAAGCACCGTATCGTTTCCTATTATGTTATCTTCAATCCTTCCCAGGAGTGCTTGCCGGTTTTCTTCCAGGTTTTCGGGTGGATTAACAATAAAATGTATCAGATCTCTGTTGATTGCGTTTATTTGACTTTCCAGTTCAGATGTTTGCCCTCTCAGTATCTTGTATCTGGACCGTAACTCCTGCCTCCTCATTTCTTCGAGCCTATCTATTATTTCATCTAGTTTTTGGTCCATTCTATCCAGGCGTCCCTCTATCCCTGAAAGTTGCGCCTGCATCTCATGCATGCCTTCCAAAATCTTTTCTAACTGTTCTTCAGTATAATCATCTTCCCCAAAGCTGACCCCGATTTTACTAAGGCCCCAGCCCATGAGTTCACCACCCACATAACTAACAGCCCCCTTGCCCAGGTTTGAAGCTATGGACCCCGCCGGCGATTTTAAAAGAGGTTCTTCAGGACGGAAATGATGGGTATCAGGCTTCATTGCCAACAGCTGCTCAATGTACCGATTAACCCCACCATGCGCATCGGCTTCATTCATAAACAGCCCGTAGCTGAAATATTCTCCGGATAATTGCAGCCCTCCGCCTATACTAAGCCATTCCGGTATTTCCAGAAGTTCTTTAACGGCTGCGGTGCCTTCATCTAAAGTTGTGTCCGGATTAGCGTCAAGGTAGGCACTAACCATGGTAGTTGCAGCATTTACATAGAGGATATCCTTGGACGGGTCGAAATCCCGGTAATCTGCCATGAGCTTATCTGCAAAGTTTTCGCCCAGGTATTTCCCACCTTCAACCACAATTCTAAAATCAGAGGGAAGATCTTTAACTGCAATCCGGAAAGAACCAAATTCACCGGTTACCGCTTTTTCCGATTGATACACTAAGTCTCCCTTGAGGTCATAGATAGCCACTTCTGCATCTGTAATCGGCTCTCCAACAAATACCCGGCCCAATACCTGAGACTTACCCTGCAGCAAAAGAGTATTAGAAATATCTGCCTGCAGTACCTTGCTCAAAGCTCCAGTGCCTCCCAAGACATAGGCACC
>PWGO01000009.1 GCA_003554525.1 Syntrophomonadaceae bacterium
CGGAAATATTTTAGGGTGGTAAGGACCGGGTTGGGGGCGGTATGTCCCAGGTTGCACAGTGAGCCGTCTTTAACCTCCCTGGCCAGGTTTTCCAGTAGCTCTAAATCTTCTTGGGTTCCGGTGCCTTTGGTAATGCGGGTAATAAGATCGAGCATGTGCCTGGTGCCCAGGCGGCAGAAAGTGCATTTGCCGCAGGATTCTTTTTGGGTAAACTCCAGAAAATATCTGGCTACTGCCACCATGCAGTCGTCTTCATCCATAACTACCAGGCCGCCAGACCCCATAATGGCACCAGTTTTTTTCAGAGAATCAAAATCAATGGGTATATCCAGGGCGGATTCGGGAAGGCATCCACCTGAAGGACCCCCTATTTGCACTGCTTTAAATTGTTTATCACCGGGGATTCCTTCTCCTATATCGTAGATCAGGGTGTTAAGAGTGGTCCCCATGGGTACTTCTACCAGGCCGGTATTGTTAATTTTACCCACCAGCGCAAACACGGCGGTGCCCGGGTTGTTCTCCGAGCCGGTGGAATTAAACCATTCCGCCCCGTGCAGTATAATGTGGGGTACGTAGGCAAAAGTTTTAACGTTGTCCAGCACCGTAGGTTTATCCCGGAACCCCCGGGTTGCCAGTCTGGGGGGCCTGGTTTGTGGTATTCCCGCGTTTCCTTCCATGGATTGTACCAGGGCGGTAGATTCACCGCAGACGAAGGCTCCAGCTCCTTCAAAAATTTCAAGGTCAAAGCTGAAGTTGCTTCCCAGGATCCCTTTTCCCAGTAACCCTTTTTCCCTGGCCTGTTTTATGGCCGTTTTTACTCTTTTCACTGCCAGCGGGTATTCAGCCCGGATATAGAAGTAGCCCTGGCTTGCGCCGACTGCATAAGCGCCCAGGATCATTCCTTCGATTACCAGATGAGGGTTGGATTCCAGCATGCCGCGATCCATAAAGGCACCCGGATCTCCCTCATCCCCGTTGCATATTATATATTTGGGGTTGTTTTCAGTCCGGTAACATGCTTCCCACTTGTCACCTGCCGGGAAACCGGCGCCACCGCGCCCGCGTAACTGTGCATTTACTACTTCCTCCAAAACTTCTTCAGGGGACCTGGTTAGCGCTTTAGAAAGGGCGGCGTATCCGTCCCGGGCCAGGTAGTGATTGATGTCGTCAGGGTCGATAAAGCCGCAGTCTTTTAATATCATTTTTTCTTCGTATACGCCCCGCGGGAATTCTTCAAAAGTAGGGAAGGTATCGTTGGGTTCTACGGCGGCAAGGGCGTATTCGAAGCAGGGATCATCCTCAATCAGGAAATCCTGTACCAGCCTGGTGGCCAGCTCCATATCCATATAGCCGTAGCAAAGCACCGGGAATCCGGGGCGGGAAATAATAGTAAGGGGCTCTGCATAACAGTATCCCATGCACCCAACTTCCACCACTTCGGCTTCCAGGCTTTTATCATTTATTTCTTTTTTAAAAGCTTCAACAACTTCCCCGGCTCCCGCAGCCAGGCCGCAGGAAGCAGCTCCCACGTAGATGATAGTTTTTTGCTCAAGGGCGTTTATTTTTTCAACTGCCCGTTTTTTAATATCCTGGTATTCCTTTTCTGCAGAGGCGATATTCATAACCATACCTTCCTTCCCTTGTTAGTTACTTGCTATTTTTATTTTCGTCGCTGTTGACGCCGCTGGTGTTGTTGGTTCCGCTGTTTTCGTAAGAAAGCAGAATGCCGTCTACCCGGGTGGGGGTGACGTGGCCTTCAATTTTATCGTCCACTACCACAACCGGTGCCAGCGTGCAGCAACCTACACAGGCCACCCTTTCCAGGCTGAATTTGCGGTCCGGGGTGGTTTCCCCTTCTTCTATGTCCAGCTTTCTCTGGAAAGATTCCATGGTGGTTTCCCCTCCTACCATATAGCAGGCTGTGCCCATGCAGACTTTAAACTCGTGCTCTCCTGGAGGATGCAGCCGGAACTGGTTGTAGAAGGTGGCCAGTTCAAATACATCCACGGCGGGGATATCCATGACCCCGGCTACTTTTTCCATGGCCACCCCGGGGAGATAACCAAGTTTGTCTTGAAGCTGCTGTAGCACCGGTATCAATTTTTCCCTGTGGTTACCGCAGCTTTCAAGCACTTTTTCCGTTTCGGACAGATATTTTTCTTTTTCTTCCCTGGTAATTTCCATCTCCAATGGTTTATTCCTCCTTGTCGGGAAGTATAAAACAAATTAAGGCTCTGGAGGTTATCACAAGTAAGGGTACAGCACAAAATAAACAGAAAATTTGGTATTATTTGACTAATTTCTTACCTCCTTCGTTATATTATAACAAAAGGTATAAAAAAATCACCCCCTGGAGAAATCCATGTATTAAAGGCCAGGACTGTCTCGCAGGGAGTGTTTTTGATAATTGACTTTGAAGCAGGGAGAGGTGTTAAATCAACAGCAGTTGCTGTTTTCCTGGTTTCCATCCTGGTCTAAAATGGTAAATCCCTGCTGTTGAGGCCCGGAGGAATAATCCAGGATTTTGTTCTGCAGGTAAGGGGAGAGCTTGTGTTCATAAACAAATGTTACTCCGCTGTTTTCTATTTTTTGATCCTCTTCCTTATGAGCCGGCTCTTCCAGAGCCAGTCCTATTTTAGGGCCTCCTCAACCGAAACCTTCAACAAAAAGGCGAACCTGCTCATTGTCCAGCCCTTCTTTTTGCATGATTTCTTTAATATGCCGGGCTGCATTTTCAGTAACCTGTAGCATTTGGCTTACACTCCTTTCTTATGTATGAGGTTACATTAATTTTATTATTTACTAACGGTTAGCTTCTATGTTAACACCCCTTTTGGCGATTCTTGTTTCCACTAAAGTAATTGATTTGATTTTTTTTTATTTATTATATCATAATCAAAATGTTTTCACTAAGTTTATTATATCATGATATTAAGATGTGTCAATATATATTGGCCTGATTTTAACATGGTAAGGGTAACTACTCACGTGTGAAAAGAGGCACCAATCAAGTTTTTAAAGGGTAGTTCACTTAGCAACTTCCAATCAGCGGGGCATCTATGGTAGAATAAACTAATATCTTTCGAGAATAATATGCGAGGATTAAAAATTTATCTATGGAAAAACACAAGTTATTAGCTACGACTTCTTTTGGACTGGAAGCTCTGGTATCCTGGGAAATAAAAGAGCTGGGTTATGAAATCGAAGCGGTGGATAACGGCAGGGTATATTTTAACGGTGACGCGGAAGCTATATGCCGGGCCAACCTGTGGTTGAGGACTGCAGACCGGGTATTGTTAGTTATAGGAGAATTTACTGCTTGTTCTTTTGAAGAGCTGTTTCAAAATACCAGGAAACTGCCGTGGCCGGAACTCCTTCCCCGGGATGCGGTGTTTCCTGTAAATGGCAAATCGGTTAAATCTACCCTTTACAGTGTGCCTGACTGCCAGTCCATAGTTAAAAAAGCGATAGTGGAAAGCATGAAGGAAAAATACCGAAATGAATGGTTTGAAGAAACCGGACCTTTTTACCAGGTGGAGGTCTCCCTGTGGAAAGATACTGCTACTGTTACTGTTGATACTAGCGGAAGGGGGCTTCACAAAAGGGGTTATCGGGAGAAGGCAGTGGAAGCTCCCTTGAGAGAAACCCTGGCTGCCGGGCTGGTGCTTCTTTCCAGGTGGACTCACGACACTGCATTGTTAGATCCTTTTTGCGGATCCGGGACTATCCCTGTAGAAGCTGCACTTATTGGCCTTAATATGGCCCCTGGTATGACGCGAAATTTTGCTTCGGAAAAATGGCCGCAGGTGCCACAGAGGTGCTGGGACCTGGCACGTGGCGAGGCCAGGGAAAAAGCTGTTCCCGAACGCAAGGTGGATATTACCGGCCTGGACCTGGATGAAAAAGCTGTAAAGCGGGCCCGGCAGAACGCAGGGAGCGCCGGAGTGCTCCACGCGGTCCGGTTTTTGTGCTGCTCGTTTTCAGAATTGCAGGCTGAAAGGAAATATGGCAAAGTAATCTGTAACCCGCCTTATGGAAAGAGATCAGAAAGCGATAGAGGGCAAATCAAAGAACTTTACCGGGAAATGAGCCGGGTGTTTTCCCGGCTTGAAACCTGGTCCGTATATATACTTACTTCTTACCCGCACCTGGAGAAAATGTGGGGAAAAAAGGCCAGCAAAAGGCGTAAACTTTACAACGGAAGAATAGAGGTGCATTTCTACCAGTATTTTGGTCCCCGCCCTTCACGGGAAAATTGTTAAAGGGTTTAATTAAAGGGTTTACAAGTTTAACTGTAGAATAAATACAGTATAACATAACATTCTAAATGAAGGAGGTTTTTAAAGGATGGCAGAGTTAAAAGGTACCAGGACCGAGAAGAACTTGCTTACAGCTTTTGCCGGGGAATCGCAGGCCCGCAACCGTTACAATTATTATGCTTCCCAGGCCAAAAAGGAGGGTTATGAACAAATATCGGGCGTTTTTGCGGAAACAGCCGACCACGAGATGGCTCACGCCAAGCGCCTTTTCAGGTTTCTGGAAGGTGGCGAGGTAGAAATTTCGGCTGCTTTTCCCGCCGGGGTGATTGGAACTACCGAAGAGAACCTGAAAGCTTCGGCGGAAGGGGAAAACCATGAATACAAGGAGATGTATCCTGAATTTGCCCGCGTGGCTGAAGAAGAAGGGTTTTCAAATATTGCCGGTGTATTCAGGGCAATAGCCGTAGCCGAAGAGCAGCATGAAAAGAGATTCCTGGCGTTAATGAATAATATAAAAGTGGGCAAAGTATTTTCCAAGGAAAGCAAGGTTAAGTGGAGGTGCCGCAACTGTGGATACGTCCATGAAGACAGCAGTGCACCTGAAGCTTGCCCGGCCTGTGCTCACCCCCAGGCGTTTTTTGAGTTGCTGCCTGAAAACTACTAAGCCGGTTTTAATAAACATAAAAATATTTTCCCGGGGCAAAAGACAAAGGTTTTAAAGACGAATCGCAATTTACTATTTTACGGTGGTTTATTTACAACGGGATTAAGAAAAAGTATCAGAACGTAAACTTAACCTATGGCTATATTACCAAGAACAC
>PWGO01000167.1 GCA_003554525.1 Syntrophomonadaceae bacterium
TGCCTGGGCCAGAGAAATGACCTTGTTATAAATGGGATAACGGGTCTGTTCCTCTTTCCTTTGAAAGAAAAATTTTAACCAGTTCAGGGTCAAAACGGTGTCCTGAGCCGGTTTTTATGATATGACCGGCTTTTTTAGAAGAAACCTCTTTATTGTAAGGCCTTCCGGAAGTAATTACTTCGTAGGTGTCTACAATAGCTACTATCCTTGCCAGAAGTGGAATGTTTTTACCTTTTAGCCCCTGCGGGTATCCCGTTCCATCCCAGTTTTCGTGGTGAGAAAGGATATCTTCGGCAACGTGAGATATTTCTTCGGCAGAGCGGGCGATGCGGTACCCTGTTTCCGGGTGTTTTTTGATTATAATCCATTCTTTATCTGTAAGCCTGTTTTCTTTTTTTAAGATACTTTCTGAGATGGTTATTTTTCCTATGTCATGCATGTTAACCAGCAGATTCAGCCGGTTCAACTCTGTTTCCGAGAGGTTTATTTTTTTTCCTATGCGAGTGGCAATATTCTGCATGCGGTGGATATGTTCACCAGTTTCATAGCTTATTTCCCCGAGCGTTTTAAGCATGGCTTCTAATATCTTGCTTCTGGCGATGCGGCTTTCGGTAAGTTTTTGCTCGTACATGTGGTCTTCGGCTTCTTTTAATATTTCCGTTACTTCTTTTTCCGGGGTAGTTTTACTTGCTGCTCCCAGGGAGATGGAGAGGGGTATATTGTTAACCAGTTCGCAGCCACACTTTACTTTTATTCTTTTTATTATTTCTTCCGCTTCTTCAAAACCGGTCTGGGGCAGGAAAACTACGAATTCGTCCCCGCCCCATCGGGCTACGATATCTTCCTGACGGCAGGATTCTTTTAATACAGCGGCGGCTTGTTTTAGCAGCTCATCCCCTGAGCGGTGGCCGAAGGTATCGTTTACTAACTTGAGGCCGTTTAAGTCCGCCATTACCAGGCTTAAGGGTAGTTGTCTTTCTACATCTAACCTCTGTAGCTCATTTTCCAGGTAACGGCGGTTGTATAATCCTGTAGCGGTATCGTGGAAGCTCATATAGCGTATTTTTTCTTCGGCCTGTTTGCGGTCGGTGATATCCTGTACAAAACATAGCAATTTGTTATCGGGCAGTTTTACCGCGCTGATGCTAATATCAATTATCGAGCCGTTTTTGTTAATATAGGGGTTTTCCACGTAAGCCTTGCCGTGTTTTAGCAGGGTCTTAAAGTGGTTACGCCCTTTTTGCTGGGCCGACAGGGGGAGGCGGTCAAAAAAATTGATGCCGACCAGCTCTTCCTGAGTGTAACCGGTTATATAGCATGCCATGGGATTCAGTTCCAGGTAGTTTCCGTTTTCATCGGTTACAAAAACCCCGTAAGGCGCGTTGTCAATGTAGCTCCTGAATTTTTCTTCACTCAAGCGCAACTCTTTTTCCGTTTCTTTTAACTGAGATATATCCACTGTTATGCCCAGGGTGCCGGAAACATTTCCTTCTGCATCCAGCAGAGGCTGCAGGGTAAATAGGGCGGGAAATGTTTCCCCCGATTTTCTAACCAGTTTTGTTTCTGTAGTAAAGCCTGCTTTGTTCCGGTGCAGGTGGTTGACATAGGAAGAAAAGAGTTCAACTTCTTCGGGGCAATGCAGGGGAGATACGTGTCTTCCCAGGATTTCTTTTTTACGGTAGCCAAAAATTTCTTCAGCTCCCGGGCTAAATTCCTGTATTATCGAATCCAGGTCGGTAATAACCAGCGCCACGGTTTTGGCTGTTTCCACCATGGAACGGAATTTCTGCTCATTATTTCTGAGCGCGGTTAAAATATTATGGTATTCGGTTATATCTTGAGCGGCACAAACCGCGTATTCCACGTTTTCCCGTTCATCTAACTTGGGTGTTTTGGTAATGTAAAGCAGCCGGTGTTCTCCTTTTCCGCTAACTGCCCACTCTTCACTGCGTGCCTGGCGTTTTGTAGCAAAAGCTTCCCGGTTTCCGGATATGCACTCGTCTACTTTTTCCCTGGTTTTTGACACCTCAAACAGTTTCCGGTGTTGCAGTTCTTTTCTTTCTAATCCCAAGAAGTCGGCGCGTGCCTGGTTTACAGTTCCATAGGTTTCAGCATCTATCAGGTACCAGATCTGGATATCAATATTATGCAGAAGTATCTCCTGATCTCTTAACAATTGGCTTAAAATTTTATCAGATTTTTTACGTTCGGTAATGTCCTGGGCAGAGCCCACTATATTGGTTACCTTTTGGTCCTGGTTGAAGACCGGCGTGAGGGTAGTGTACCAGTTTTTTTCTCCCTCCGGAAGCGGGAGAGTTTCTTCGTAAGAAAAGGGAGCTGCCGTTTGCACGCACCGGCGGTACCGGTCAGCTACCCGGGCACCGGTTTCTTCTCCCAGTAGTTCGCAGGGGGTTTTGCCCCGTATTTTTTCCGGGGTAATGCCCGTGGCCTCCTGGTGAGCCAGGTTGTTTCGTATATATTGAAAATGGTTATCATCGTTTACTTCTACCAGGAACATGGCTGACTGGGTACTGTTAAAAACTTTTTCGTATTCTTCGGTCTTGTTTTCCAGTTCTTCCCTGGCTTGCCTGGCTTCTGTAATATCACGGATAGCGGTTATAACATAATCTGTTTTGTTTTCTTCATCAAAGACTGGGGATCGTGTAAATTCCATGTAGCGTTTAAGTCCCCCGATCACCAGAATTTCTTCCGAATTTACGGGCTTACCGGTTTCAAAAACCTGCCGGTAATAAATAAGTTCATGCTTGTCCAGGAAAGGAAAAGATTTATCAACAGGAGACCCTGGTACAGGGTGAGAGACCCCCAACGAGTTTAACCAGTTTCCCATCTGCCGGTTAAAATAAACAACCAGCAGGCTGTGGTTAACTACAAAAAGAGGGGTGAAGGTTGAATGCAACAGCCCTTCGTAGTACTTTTGGCTGGCCAACATTTGGCGCTGCTGCTTGCGGATGGTATCTATGCTGTAACCCAGCAGCCCGGCCAGAATAAAATACAGCGATATGGAAACCAGGACGTTGGATAAATTTCCGCCGGTTATCCCCAGGGATACAAAAACCGATCCCGAGGCCCAAAGGGAAAAGATTATCCCCCCTTTTAATCCCCATTTAAGGGTAGCAGCTGCTACCAGTATCATCCCTGCCAGTCCTACCAAAATAATGGAAAATATCCAGGGGGAGAATACTAAAAAAAGGGCGCCGGCTACCAGCAGGCACCCTTGTATACCTGTTTTTTTAAAAATCAAAGCTATTCTATTGCGTAATGTCATCCTGGCTCCCCACCTTTTAACCGGGAATCTTGATATATAATAAAAGGAAATATTTTATAATTTATTGCGAATTGGGGTAATTTTTTAATTTAAACTGTGTATAAAAAATTTTTTATATAGTATAATATATTATATACTATATACTGTATTAATTATAAACATAAATAAAAATAATGTCTAAAAAAGTAGCATTAAAGCATTAAATTCAGGTACTTACTGTTGACCGGCAAGATAAGCCTGTCGTCCAACCCTTGCGCAACTTTAAGGGAGGGGAAATATTGGAAATAGAAGGCAGACACTTAAGCTCTATTTTGGAGTGGATGCCTGATCCCTTTGCGTACTTCCAGGTAGTAACGGATGAAAAAGGGAAACCCGTGGATTACGTGCTCTGTGATGCAAACCGGGCTTTTCAAACGTTGCTGGAGTTGTCCAGGGAAGAACTGGTTGGTGCCAGGGTGAGCGGGTTGTTAAAATATTTTGAAGTATTTTCTCTTGAGGAGACTAAATCTTTTAAAAGGACTTTCTCCGGCGAGATTCTCCGCCTGAAAAAGATTCATTGCTCTACAGGCCGCTGCTATGAAATAACTATTTATAGCGACAGGCCCGGTTATATTGCTGCTGTGTTTCGGGAGATTTCCAGCGATGGTTGTTTGATGACTGAAAAGGATAAAGGGGAAAAAGATTTAGGAGACCCGGGACTGCCCCAATGTACCACTGGTGAAGAAGAACTGGAGCTGGAATATATTATTGACTCCCGTGCTGTACAACCAATGCTGGAGGACTACTTCCAGTTAACCGGATTACCGGTTTCCATTATTGACCGCCGGGGCAAGGTGCTGGCTGGGGTGGGCTGGCAGGAGATATGTACCGGTTTTCACCGGGCAAACCCGGAAACACGTAAAAACTGTATTGAAAGTGATACCTTTCTCTCCTCCGGGGTTCCCCCTGGAGAGTTCAAGATGTACAAGTGTAAAAACAATATATGGGATGTTGCTACTCCTGTGGTGGTAGACAATAAGCACCTGGGCAGTGTGTTTATGGGCCAGTTTTTCCTGGAAGGCGAAGATATAGACTATAATTTTTTCCGGCAGCAGGCACACAAGTTCGGCTTTGAGGAGAAAGATTATATCCGGGCCCTGGAGAAAGTGCCGCGGCTGTCTATGAATGAGGTTAACCATGCCATGAATCTTTATAAAAAAATGGCCCATTTTATTGCCGCCCAGGGTTACAACCGCATCAGGTTGATGAAGGTTTTTAGGGGCCGCAGACGGATGGAAGAAGAGCTCCAAAAGGAAAAAGAAAGACTTTCCGAACTTTTGAACTTCCAGTACCAAATGCTGGACACAGCGGCTATATGGATAAACATGCTGGACGAGAACGGTAATGTTACGTTATGGAACAAGGCCGCGGAGCAGATAAGCGGCTACACTGTGGAAGAGGTGGTGGGCCACGACCTGATATGGGAATGGCTGTACCCGGAAGCGGAATACCGTAAACGAATCCTGGGAAAAGTAAGAAGTATCTTGGACCAGGGGGAAAGAGTAGTGGGTTTTGAAACACAAATCAGGAGAAAAGACGGCACTTACCGCACTATTTACTGGCATTCAAACAATCTGAAAAAAGGGGGGCATACTGTAGGGAGTATAGCCCTGGGGGTGGATATCACCGAGCGCAAGCGCGCCGAAGAGGAGTTTCAGAACGCCAAACGGCGCCTGGATCAAATTATTGAATTCTTCCCTGATGCTATCGTGGTCATTGATAACCAGAGAAAA
>PWGO01000168.1 GCA_003554525.1 Syntrophomonadaceae bacterium
ATTAAAATTATAGGACGAGGGTATAGGTTGAAGTTGAAATATATCAGGTGAAGTAGGAGATCTGAAAAGAAAAGAAGGAAGATGAGAATGTCAGTATAAGAATTGTAGAGCACTCAAAATCTTAGTTGTTTATCCGCGAGAAAAAAACGAAAACACCTCCAACGACGAAGGCTATCTGTTTTTCTACCAAACGGATTTGGCAATCGATTTACCAAACGCATTTGGAGATGAAAGGGGGAAAAACAAATGGATTTGGTAATTGGAATAAAAAAGGTGAGTGGTGGTGGAAGGTAAAGAGGTAGAACGAGAGATCTTTGAATCTGGATGTTTGTTCACCAAATACAGATGGAGTGCCAAATCTGTTTGGTAACAAATGGATTTGGAGATGGGGATAAAAAAGAGTGGAGCAGAAGAGTGGTCGAAGAAAGGTAAAGGAAAAAGAGAAGGAAATCGACCCGTAGATTCAAATAACGCTGTGATGATAACAGAGAGAGCCATACTAGTATTAGATGATTTTAATGTAAAAAACGGAATCACCCTAAATTATATATTTTAGAGTTCGTATGTACTTGATGCATTAGAGTAGAGGTTTGTTTAAACCCTACTCCGAAATGGAGGAAAAAAAACATGAAGAGAGGAAATGTAAAGAAAATGACGAAATTGATGACTCTTGTTGCTACAGCGGTACTAGTATTCTCTGTACTGACGGTCGCAATGTCTACCGTAAATGCAGCCGTTTACGCAGATAATATAGAAGTGACTGTTCAACCAGAAAACACAACTGCAGGTGAAACGATAATGGGCCCACCAACGGTGGAAGTCACGGCAGATGGTAATCCCGTTGAGGATGCGGAAGTTGACGTGACGGCCTATAAAGATGGCGATATGTATGAATTCGATATGGGTGAAAACGAGACCATTACGGGTACAGACGGCGTAGCCGAGTTTAACGACTTAGTGATCAATACAACAGGCGCATATACACTTAATTTCACCGTAGAGAACTTGGAAGACGATAATGACCCGTCACAAGTATATCAGGAATCGGAGCTATTCAATATCGAGTTCGCTGAAGGATCACTAGCGCCAGAAGACGATGAATACTACGAGGATAAATACTTAGAGGGATTCGATTGGGCTTTTGACGAGGAGAACCAAGTGATCGACTTTGGGAATATAGTTGATAACCAATCATATCCGTACCATACGGGAGATGACAGCATTCTACTGATACCGGAAGATCCAGAAGGAAATAACTTAACTTCCGATGCAAGCTTTGAATTTGTAGATGTGCCAGAAGGTGCTGTAGGTGGAGGTTACACTATTTCAGCTTATGATACCGGTAGTGCAGGATATCTAGTGGTTAGAGTGGAAGATGGAACAGAAAGTGATGAGTTCAGCTGGCATAACTATACCCTAGGAGACTATACAGTCGAAGTGACTGATGCAGCAGGACACCCAGACTTTAATTTCACCTTCACTATCGACAGCCTGACGTTCGCAGAGCACCTAGAGACCGATTATGTTGAGATCATAGAAGAGGATAAAAATGATGTAGTAGATGATATAGAGATAGAAGCTGGAACAGACTTAGCCTTCGATGCCACAGCTTACGATAAATACGATAACCTAGTATCAGATGCCACGGACGATTTCTCTTGGAAGAACGCAACTAGAGGAGATTTCACAAAGAGGCTAAACGAAACATATCAAGTCACAGCTACCTATGATACCGAAGACGTGACATCCGAACCAACCAATGTGACAGTGACCCCCTCAGATGCAGTGTCTATCGAGATTGAACCGCAAGAGGCAAGCATCGAGGCTGGAGAAAATCAGAGCTACACGGTTACAGCATATGATGAATATGGTAATGACTTCGATGTGACTGAAAAGGTTAAGGAAGACAATTGGACCATATCTTCCGCTGCAAACGCTTCTTTCGAATACGATGAAATTACTGAAACAATGAACCTTACTGTAAATGAATCAGGAACCTGGGGATTAAATGCCACATATGAAGAGCTGTATGATAATACAGCAAAAATTACCGTGGGTCCAGCTGAAGTCGCTAATGTTTATATAAGTCCTAGTGATGATCAGGAAGTCGGTGCAGACACACCAATAGAATTCTCTGCAGAAGCACGAGATGAATACGAGAATTTGATTACAGACGATGTTACACAGTTCACGTGGGAGAATGCCTCAGACCAAGGTGTGTTCCATGAAACCGAGCCTGGTGACTACAATGTATCAGCAACCTACGATGGCGAATGGGCTAATATCACAGTGACAGTAACAGTAGGCGACGTCGATTCCGTAGTAATAACTCCAGACACGGATCAGACGGTAACAGCAGGTGAAGAACTGAACTTCACCGCAGAGGCATACGATGCATACGGCAATCTGATTACAGACGATGTTACACAGTTCACGTGGGAGAATATCCCTAACGAAAACATTACTGAGAATGAGAACGCCACATTCTATGAGGAGGAGGCAGGAGAATACATTGTCAACGCCACCTCCAACGGCGTGAGTTCTGCGGATGTCGTAGTGACAGTTGAACCGGCCGCAGTCGACACAGTGGAGATAAAAACTGTTGAAAAAACCGTAGATGGAACTAATACAGTTACTATAACCGCAGGACAGGAAGTGAACTTCACGGTAATAGTAAATGATACATACGACAATCAGATAACTAACTATACAGAAAATACAGATTTAACATGGGAGAACATCACTTACCATAATTCGAGTGAGAATTGGGCAGTCTTCGCTGAAACAGACTGGGGTGACTACGATGTATCAGCTAACTACAGCGGCGTTACGGATAATGTCACAGTGTATGTTGAGAAGGCCGATGTCGACTACGTTGATATATATCCATATGAGGATCAGACAATAATAGCAGGTAACTACTTGAACTTCACGGCAGAGGCATACGATGCCTACGACAATATGATAACGAACGATTCAATGGACTTCGACTGGGAGAACACAGATGATTGGGGTAATTTCACCAAAACTGAGGCAGGAGAAGAATACACTGTCAACGCCACCCATTCTGGTTCTGACGTGACCTCCGAGGATGTCACCGTAACAGTCACACGGGCCGAAGTCGACACAGTGACGATAACTAATGAAGATGGTACCACAACTATAACCGCCGGAGATATAGTGAACTTCACGGTAGAGGCAGAAGATGCCTACGGCAATCCGATAGATAACTATACAGAGAATTTCACATGGGAGAATATCGGTTACCATAATAATAGCGCGAATTGGGCGGTTTTCGATGAAACAGCACCTGGAGATTATGACGTGACAGCGACCTATGTAGATGATGAATTCGATACAGAAGTGACTTCAACCTCGGACACAGTGACAGTTGAGGCAGGCCCGGTTGACAGCGTTGAGCTAGATCCATCAGAGGATCAGGTCTTGGTACTAGGAGAAGAGATACTCTTCGATGCATACGCCTACGATTCTGAAGACAATCTGTTGGCGGACGATGTTGCAGACTTCGATTGGGATAATGCCTCGTCTAACGGTGTATTTTTCGCAGAGGATGTGGGCGAATACAACGTGACAGCGACGTATGATGGAGAAACTTCAGAGCCGACCTTAGTGAAAGTCTATGAGGAATTATACACTCTAAACGTTACCACAGACGGCGGAGGCACAGTTGAAATAGATCCGGACATGGAAGAATATGAGCCTGATACTGAAGTGAATCTGACAGCAATAGCGGATGAACACTGGGAATTCGTCAATTGGACCGGTGATTACGAAGGTACGGAAGAAGAGATAAACATAATGATGGACAGCGATAAGACGTTAACCGCAACATTCGAAGAAAACACATACACTCTAAACGTTACCACAGAGGGCGAAGGCACAGTTGACATAGATCCGGACATGGAAGAATATGAGCCTAATGATGAAGTGAACCTGACAGCTAGTCCAGCAGATGGCTGGGAGTTTGTCGAGTGGACAGGAGACGTAACCGGAACAGATTCGACAGTAACAATCACGATGGACAGCGACAAGAGTGTAACCGCTGTGTTCGAAGAAATACCAACCTACCAACTCACAGTGAATACCGATGGAGACGGATCGGTTGTGGTTGATCCAGACCAAACTGAATACGAGGAAGGTACTGAGGTGACCTTGACAGCTGATCCAGCAGATGGCTGGAATTTCGTTGAGTGGACAGGAGACGCAACCGGAACAGATTCGACAGTAACAATCACGATGGACAGCGACAAGAGTGTTACAGCCGTGTTCGAAGAAGAAGAGGAACCACCAGCAGAATACGATCTCACCATAAGCATCGATGGAGAAGGCTCCACTGATCCAGCAGAAGGTACTCACACCTACACTGAAGGAGAAACTGTGACGGTAGAAGCTACACCCGCAGAGGGTTGGCAATTCGTAGAATGGACAGGAGACGAGACCGGTACCGACGCAACGATAGACATAACGATGGACAGCGATAAGAGTATAACCGCAGTATTCGAAGAAGAAGTGGTAGAATACGACCTCACGATAAACATCGATGGAGAAGGATCTACTGATCCAGCAGAAGGTACTCACACCTACGAGGAAGGTGAAGAGGTAACGATAACAGCCTCAGCTGCTGATGGATGGGAATTCGTCGAATGGACAGGAGATGAAAGTGGTACAGAAACAGATATAACAGTCACCGTCGACGAGGACATGGAGATAACAGCAGTCTTCGAAGAAGTCGAGGAGGAAGAAGAAGATGGAATCCCAGGATTCACGACGATGCTCCTGGTCTTGGCTTCAGTCATAGCAGTAGCTATCTACTACAACAAGAAAGAACAATAGAAAAGAGAAACTAAAAAACTCTCAAAACCCCTTTTTATTTCTTTTAATTTTCATTGATTACAATTTAGATAATATTAGGGTGTAGAAAAAATCGAGATTACAATTTTCCTGAGCATTGTTGAGATAAGAGAAAGAAAATTTCTCCGAAAAGTCCTCATTCCTTTCGATATTCATGAACAGAGAATTATGAGTTG
>PWGO01000079.1 GCA_003554525.1 Syntrophomonadaceae bacterium
AATAGAGAAAGGAATGGAGAAAGGAATCGAAAAAGTTGCCCGCCAGATGCTTGATAAAGAATTTGACTTGGAAACCATAGCCAGCTGTACCGGTCTATCCAAAAAAGATATTGAAAAACTAAAACAATAAAACAATAAAACAATAAAACAATAAAATAATAAAACAATGATTATAATTGCACGTTTCTTATACTCCGGTCACATGACGGGTGATAGTTATAGAGTAAGGGACCGCAATACTGTATAATAATAATCAACGTCCAATTTGCGGAAGCACAGGTACCGGAACATCTGGGTGTGGATTATACACTATATTTAAAAACTTTCCCCCTGGTGGCTGCATTTTAAAGCGCTGGCCACAAAATCTCGAAACAGGGGGTGTGGCTGGTTGGGTCTGGACTTGAATTCGGGGTGAAACTGTACTGCTACAAACCACGGATGATTTTTTAGCTCTACAATTTCCACCAGGTCTCGAGTAGGGTAAATGCCGCTGAAAAGCATTCCGTTTTCCCCCAATAGCTCCCGGTAACGGTTGTTGAATTCATAACGGTGGCGGTGCCTTTCCCATACTGTATTATTCTGGTAAACCCTGGAGGAAAGACTGTTTTCCCGGAGGGTGCAAGGGTAAGCACCCAGCCTCAAAGTTCCCCCGCGGGGAGTTTGTTCGTCCTGGCCGGGAAGGAGATCTATTACCGGGAAAGGCGTGTCCGGGTAAAACTCGGTACTGTGAGCATCTTTGCATCCGGCCACGTTACGGGCAAATTCTATGACCGCGCATTGCATTCCCAGGCAGAGTCCCAGAAAAGGTACCCGGTTTTCCCGGGCAAACCTGATAGCGTTTATCTTTCCTTCTATTCCCCTGTCCCCGAAACCCCCGGGGACCAGTATACCGTGGAGGTTGCTTAAGGAGGCGAGATCACTATTATTTTCTATCTCTTCCGCATCAATAAATTCTATTTTAACCTCCGTATTATTGAATATTCCCGCATGGAGAAGTGCTTCTTTTATGCTCAAGTAGGCATCTTTTAGGGAAACGTATTTTCCTATCATACCTACTTTAATTTCCTTATTTAAGTTACGCCATTTGTCAATCAGGTTGTACCAGGATTCCATTTTGGCTCCGCGGTCCGGCAAACCTAGCTTTTGAAGTACCATGGTATCCATGTTTTGCTTCTGCAGCATCAGGGGGACCTCGTATATAATATCCACACTGTAGTTTTCCACTATTTCCTGCGGTAAAATATCGCAAAACAGGGCTATTTTATCTTTTAATTCCCGGGAAATACGGTGTTCGGTCCTGCAGACTATTAGGTCCGGTTGGATGCCGATACTTCTAAGTTCCTTTACACTGTGTTGTGTGGGTTTGGTTTTTAGTTCTTTCGTGGTGGAAAGATAAGGAAGGAGGGTTACGTGTATGTAGAGAACGTTTTCCGATCCCATATCGGTTTTGAGCTGGCGAATGGCCTCCAGGAATGGCAGGCTTTCTATATCTCCCACGGTTCCCCCGATTTCGGTTATAACCACGTCGTGGTTTCCCTGCCGGGATACCTCCGTTACACGCTCTTTGATAGTATCGGTTATGTGGGGGATTACTTGAACGGTTTGCCCCCGGTAAAAACCTTCCCGTTCCCGGTTTAAGGCCGACCAGTAAATTTTCCCGGTAGTTACGTTGCTGCCCCCGGTAAGGTTTTCACCTGTAAACCTTTCGTAGTGTCCCAGGTCCAGGTCGGTTTCAGTCCCGTCTTCGGTTACAAAAACTTCACCGTGTTGGTAAGGGTTCATGGTCCCAGGGTCGAAATTTATATAAGGGTCCAGCTTCTGAAGGGTTACACTTAACCCTCTGCTTTTCAAAAGGCACCCCAATGAAGCAGCCGTTATACCTTTTCCCAGGGAGGAAACTACTCCGCCGGTAATAAAAACGTATTTACTCATATTTTCTTAAATCACCCGCATCATTAATATATAACTCGTACATTTAATTGGTTTAAAGAATTCATTTCCTGTATACTATTATAACCGTTTTAAGTATTTCTATCTATAGAAAAGTTTTTCACTATACGATAATTTGTTATTATCACATGGCTGCTACATTTTAGTGACATTTCCTTCTTGTAATAAAAAGAGGTGGAGTTATTTACAACAACTTCTTTATAAAGAGCTATAATAACTATCTCTTTTTTGCTTTGCTATCGCTGGCATTTGAAAGCATATATGAAATAGGTGATGTATTTACGAAAATACTAAATGTATTTTTTTATAATCGGATCTCTTCATTTTATAAAATTAATATTGCAGCGAGAGAGGAATTTTACTAAAATATAATTAAAGAAAATGTTTAACACTACAGCAAGACTTGTAAGCAAAAAACTGGTTAGCATTAACATTAAGTGGAAGTATATTTCCTTGTCCCTCGAGCTAGTATAGATTTGACATCGATATCAGTAGTTCTTCCTTTTTGGTTAGTATAAATAGTGGCGATAGACCATTCTACCTTAAGTCGAAGTAGTCAAAGTCAAATTTGTTTATGTCAAATTATTGTGGTAGTGCTAAATATTTAATAATATTTGCTGGCCTTGTAGCAGCAAAAAAAGGAGGTGAATGTGGTGCTAAGTTTAAACCTTTCTTATTTGCAGAACCGTGTATCTTACTGCAAAAAGTGCAACAGGCTTATTCCGATGGGGCTGCACTTGTGCTTTAATTGTTATACCAGGGAACAAGATTTAGTTAATATAATGGGAGAAGAAAACTATTACCAGTACAAAAAGCAGAAATTTAATTAGCAGTAGCAGAAATGCCGGGGGGAGTGAGTAGATGTCAATAAATCAAAATCAAATAAATCAGCGGCTACCCAGGTTTAATGTCGCCTTCACCGACACACCCCTGCCAGCTTCCCCCTATTCAGACTTTTATTCTTGCCTCCGGTGTCAAGTGTGTATAACGATCAACACGGTGGCGGAAAGAAGCCGCGGCAAGGAAATTAGAGAAAGGAAATTAGAGAAAGGAAATTAGAGAAAGGAAATTAGAGAGTGGTAATTTTTATTCCTGTGGTTAGGGCGTAGTAATATATTTGAGCGCATTTTTCCAGTAGTTCTACTTTATGGTAAGCCTCCTCCAGGCTGGAGGCGACGGTTAAAGCCCCGTGATTTTGCAGCAGATAGCAGCTGCACCCGTTTTCCAGTTTTTTCACCACATTTTGTTCCAAATCCCGGCTACCCGGTGGAGCGTAAGGTACCATGTCTATTATATGCCCCAGGCTAATAGTAACTTCGTCAAACAGGGAGGGGATGGACTGGTTAATTATAGATAAAACACTGGCAAATGTCTGGTGGGTATGGAAGACTGCTTTCACATCACTTCTGTTTTGGTATATGGAAAGGTGCATCCCGGTTTCTATAGAAGGCGAATGCAGTCCTTCCAGTTGAGTTCCCTGGCGGTCTATTAAACAAATATCCTCCGGGGATAGCCGGGAATAGTGCTTGCCTGAAGGAGTTACGGCTACAGCCTGGCCGTCTTCCGTTAAAGCCGAGATATTGCCGCCGGTGCTGGATTTCGGCCCGAAGTATCCTTCTTGCGATAGTTTAAGGGCGTATTGAATTATTTGTTTTTTGCTCTCCTTGTGTTTCACTTCTATAACCTCCCGTTTACCTCCTTAAAATCAGTTTTGCACTTATAGCCGGCCTGCTCCCCAGGTAACAGTGTGACGACTCTCCGGACTTTAAGCCCGGGGTTTTCCCGGCGTGATTCTATAATTAATAAGACTGGGTGGTTAGACCAATACTATAATTCAATTAAAAAGGAAACAATAAAACTGTATACATTATAGCACAAGGAGGACGATGAAATGAAGGTTTTAATGCTCTCGTGGGAATTTCCTCCTTTTAATGTGGGAGGTATTTCTCAACATGTTTATGAACTTTCCAGGGCGCTGGTGGAAGATGGCGTAGAAGTTGACGTGGTTACCAACGCTTCTTCCCCTCCCTATGAAGAAGAGGTTGACGGCATAAAGGTACACCGTGTGCTGGCCTACCACGGGCATCCGGTAAATTTTATTTCCTGGGTGCATCAATTTAACTTTGCCATGATGGAACGGGCTGCTTCACTGATCAACAGTGAAGAAAATTTCGATCTTATTCACGCACATGACTGGTTAACTGCCTATGCAGCACGGGGGTTAAAACATATCTTTCATTTACCCATGGTAGCAACAATTCATGCTACGGAATACGGCAGGAACGGTGGGCTTTTTACTGAAGAACAGCGGTATATAGGCGAAATTGAATGGTGGCTTACTTACGAAGCCTGGAAAGTTATATGTTGCAGCAGATTCATGGAGGAAGAAATAAAAGGTGTTTTTAATCTCCCCGAGGACAAGGTGCAGATCATTCCCAACGGAATACGCCCGCGGGCCTTCCAGGTGGATGAAATTGATTACCGGGTAAAAGAGCGTTTTGTACCCAACCAGGAAAAAATAATATTTTTTATAGGAAGGCTGGTCAAGGAAAAAGGGGTCCAGGACTTGTTGCGTTCTTTTCCCCTGGTAAGGGAACAGTTCCCCGGGGCCCGTTTTGTTATTGCCGGCAGTGGGCTGTATGAAGAAGAACTGCGGCGCATATCTACAGCCATGGGTATAGAGGATTACGTACATTTTGTGGGTTATATTGATAACCACACCCGTAATCAGCTATACCAGCTGTCTTCGGTAGCAGTATTCCCCAGCCACTACGAACCTTTTGGACTGGTGGCCCTGGAAGCCATGGCTTCTGAGACACCGGTTATTGTTGGCGATGTGGGTGGCTTCCAGGAAATTGTAAAACACGGCTCAAATGGGCTGAGGGTGGTGCCGGATAACCCCGAACACCTGGCGGAGCAGATTAACTATCTTCTGGATACCCCTGAAGTTTCCCGCAAGTTGGTGGAAAATGCTTCCAGGGATATCCGGGAAAAGTATTCCTGGTCTGGCGTGGCCCGCACCACTTCTTCTACTTACAGTGAAATAATCTCTTCGCCCGAGCTGGTGGAGTGGCGCAGGCAGGTACTGGATAAAGACAGTGTTTCCGGCAACCTTGAAGAGCAAAGCGGTAAAGAAAAATTACACCGGTTCCCGCCGGGAGACTTTCCTGTGTCTTGACAACGATAAAGATTTAGAATATAACCTGAAGGTAAAAGGCAATGAGCCAAATAAAAATGAGCCAAATAAAAATGGTTTGAGCCAAGTTTGAGCCAAAGAAGTATGGATTGCAACCGGGATGGCCGGTGAGGAATTTTTATGTTTCTGTAACTACCCGGGTTTAAAGTAACTTGACTTCGGTGTAGTAACTGTCCAGGCGTTGCTTTTAGCCAGGCCTTTTTCTCTCCCGCCTGAGTAATTATAAATTTCTCTCCGGCCATCAATCGGGTTAAAATTGGTTATAAGCAGCAGCATTAACATTTGAAATTAATGGAGGAGATACTATGGAGGAAAAACTTGTGGAGGAGGTTTTGCCCCGCCTGTACCGGGTTTCGGTTCCCCTCCCGGGCAGCCCGTTAAAATCGGTTAATTCTTATGTGATAAAAGGGGAGGATCGCAATCTAATAATTGATACGGGAATGAACCGCCCGGAATGCAAGGAGGTTCTGCTGGAAGCACTAAAACAGTTGGATATAGACCCGGAAATAACCGACCTGTTTATAACGCATGTACATGCCGATCACCTGGGCCTGGTGCATGAAGTGGCTTCTTTGCACTCTTACATCTATTTCAATTTACCCGACATGGAATTGGCCCGCGGGGATATTTGGAAAAGGCTGGGCCGGGTTGCCGCCAAAGGCGGATTTCCCGTGGAGACGCTCCGCCGGGCTCTTGAACGCCACCCGGGAAACCGCTACAGCCCCTCCAGCGGAGTGGAGTTTACTTACCTGGTTGAAGGGAACATGCTTGAAGCGGGCGGTTATTCCCTCCAGTGCCTGGAAACCCCTGGTCACACGCCGGGCAGTATCTGCCTGTACGAAGCGGATCACCAGTTTATTATTACCGGCGACCACGTCCTGGGGGATATTACTCCCAATATATCCGCCTGGCTGGATGGTTTCAATTCCTTGAAGCATTATTTTTCCAGCCTGGACAAGATCTATAACCTTCCGGTCAGGCTGGTCCTGCCCGGCCACCGCAGTTTGTTTACTGACTTGAAAAAAAGGATAAAGGAGTTAAAAGAGCACCATGCCCGCCGCCTGGAGGAAGTCCGGGAGATACTGGAGGGAGAAGAAATGGATGCCTACCAGGTGGCGTCTTTTATGAGCTGGGATATAGACGCGGTCTCCTGGAATGAATTTCCTGTAGCGCAGCAGTGGTTTGCCGCGGGAGAAGCCTTGGCGCATCTCAAGTATATGGAGGAAAATGGCGAGGTGGAAAGCCGGGAATCCGGCGAAAAAATACTGTACCGGCTTGGTGGGTAAATGGTTTGGCGGTCAGTCGTCCAAGTATGGAAATGTTTCTTGCATACGAGATTTGGCGCCGCAATACCATACTCCAAATTTTCGCATCATGAAAAGTGTTTGCGTATCCATTTTATTATTTCCTCTTTCTTAACAGGAAACGGTACCTTTTCTGGTGAATACAAATAGAGGAGAATTTATTAGCTGACTGAAAGCATTGCAATCATGTAAATTCAGAAAGTAAAATGAATCTTGAAACAGGAGGAAGTAAAAATGAACAAAGTTGAACGGGCGCTTATGCATGCCCTCTTTATCCACCTGCATCACAACATTGACCGGGCCATTGATTTTAATGCGTTTAAGGAGCTTAACCAGAAGGTAGGAGAAACACTGCCGAATACTTTAAAGATAGGACCCGAGCACAATGACGATGCAGCTGTTTTTAACCTTAACGGTAACGGGTACGTTACGGCTAAAATGGAAAGCCACTGTTCTCCCTGTGTTCCCCGCCCGTATGATGGAGCGGCTACCGGTGCGGGAGGTGCCATGCGAGATGTAGTGGCCATGGGAGCCCGCCCCATGTTTTTGCTGGATTTTATCGGTACCCGTTCACTGGAGGAAAAAGTTATTGTAGGCCCCTGTGGTTTTAAAGAAGAGTGTACCTGCGGAAACTGTGAAGTAATGACCAGCCAGGACAGGGTTAACATGCTGATACAGGGCCTGAGTGACATGTGCGAGACCATGGAAGTATTTGTAGTGGGCGGAGGCCTTTCTACATCTTTTAGTGATATTGTTCCCGCGGTGGTAGTTTCGGTTATAGGGAAACTGGTTACGGAAGAGCCCCTGACCAAGCCAGCCCAAGAAGCCGGCCACCTGTTGATAGCCATAGGAGAGACTGGAAGTGACGGGAACGATACCCTTTACCGGGCGGGACTGGTTTCAGAGCTGCTTCCCGCGGTAGCCCTCTTTGAAGAAGAGAAGGCCACCATGGAAGCATCGCTGGCCGCTTTTAAAACGGGCAAGGTCAGGGCCTGTTCCGACCTGGGTGCAGCCGGGGTGGGTGCTGCTGTTAGCGAATCGGTGCGTTTTGGCGGCCTGGGTGCTAAAATAGACCTCTCTAAAGTTCCCGTTAAAGAAGAAAACCTTACCCCGGAAGAAATTTTAATCTGCGAAACCCAGGCAAGAATGATGTTTCACGTAGCCCCGGAAGATAAAGATGAAGTTTTGGAAGCGGTTAAATCTAAAGGAGTGGCTGCGGCGGTGATTGGTGAAGTAACCGCTGATGATGAAGCCGTATTTGAATACGCAGGGCAACCCGTTGCCGTCATTCCCAACCATCCTTCAACTGAAACCCTGGAAAAACTGCGTAAAGGTGAATAGCCGCCATGAAATGTAAGTAGCCAGGGGAATAGATTAGATTATTTCGTGGTGCAATGACCAAAAATTCTTGTATGGGGATGTTGCCAGTTGTTAAAAAACGTTATGAAAGTTTTGATTGTTCTGGTGGTCTTTCTTTTACTGTTTTATGCGGTAGAAATAATTACTGGACTTGATGCGCATGAGATTAAGGTGTTAAGTGAACCCCGGGAAGCGGGCCATGTAGGAGGCGGGGGACGCTATAAAGCCGGGGATGAAGTAGAGCTCAAGGCTTCTCCCCGTGACGGGTACGAGTTTTCCGGCTGGTTAAAAGGGGACCGGTTAGTGGGCGAGGAGAAAATGTATACCTTTAAAGTGGAAAAAAGTAAGACTTTAAGGGCCGATTTTCAACCCCGCCGGTATTCTGTGGATTACCGCGGGGGCGGCGGTGGAGAAGTGGAAAGCAGGGGAGAGCCGCGGCACGGTGAAACCATGAGTTTAATAGCTGTTCCTGCAGACGGTTATGTTTTTATGGGATGGGTGGAAAACGGGGAAGAGATAAGCAGCGAAGTAGAGTACGAATTCACGGTGCAGGGTGACCGTTCACTTGAAGCCACGTTCAGGCCCGTAGATGATTTCGTGGGTGAAAATATTAAAACCGTGGTTGCCCCGGCTCATGCGGGAGAAATTAAAGGAGAGGCGCACGATATTTCGGGCCGGAAGCTGGTTTTAACCGCCCATCCGGAGTTTGGTTACAGGTTTGACCACTGGGAGGCAGAAGGAGAAGAAGTGAGCCGCAACCGGAGTTATACTGTAGGTACAGGGGAGGAAAAAGAAGTAGTGGCCAGGTTTGAAGAAGGGTTTGAAAAAGTAGACGGGGATGATCTCCTGGCGCCGGTTAACAAGGAAACTTACCTGGGTAGGTATGCCCCGCCGGATTTAAAGGAGCTGCCGGAAGAAATAAATGCCAGGGATTATACCATGCATTTGCGTGAAGAAGCGCTGGAGCACCTTATGAACATGTATGAAGAAGCAAAAGAAGACGGGGTTACTCTTCAGGTGGCTTCGGCTTACCGCTGCTATGATACCCAAAAAACTATTTTTAACCGGAACGCGGAAGAACACGGTGAAGAAGAAGCAAACCGTTTTAGTGCAAGGCCGGGTCAATCTGAGCATCAGCTGGGAACCACGGTAGATTTTGGCGGCACGGAGTACGATTTCTCCGATGAATTTGCCAAAACATCCCAGGGAGAGTGGCTAAAAGAAAACGCGTATCGTTTTGGTTTTGTTAAAAGTTACCCGGAAGACAGTGAAGATATAACCGGTTATATCTATGAGCCCTGGCATTACCGCTATATTGGTAAAGACAGGGCAGTAGAACTCCAGGAAACGGAAAAAGTTTTAACAGAATTTTTGGAAGCCAAAAGAAGGTAGTAGAACACTTCCGTAGTAATTTATTTTTAAGTGCAAGCAGTATAATTTCTTTCTTTAAACCCCACCCTATAAAAAACGGGTGGGGTTTAATATATCTATCTCTCTTGATTTTGTTGTCTCTGTTACCTCCTGCAAAAAAGAATTGATAGTAAGTTCGGGTATTATCCCGTAAATAATTCAGGAAAAGGAGTGGTTTTTTTGAAAGCAGTAGTTATGGCCGGAGGAGAAGGATCTCGCCTGCGTCCTCTTACCTGCCAGGTTCCCAAGCCCATGGTCCCGGTAATGAACCGTCCCCTGGTAGAGTATACCGCGGAGCTGTTGACCCGCCACGGCATTTCCGATGTGGCGGTTACTTTGCAGTATCTACCGGAACAGATCCGGGAACATTTCGGCGACGGAAGCGGCTTTAACATGCGCATGCGGTATTATGTGGAAGATGACCCCCTGGGAACAGCCGGAAGTGTAAAAAATGCCGCTTCATTTTTAGATGAAACTTTTGTAGTTATCAGCGGGGATGCCCTTACCGACATGGATCTTACCCATGCCCTGGAATTCCACCGGAAGAGAGGAGCCATGGCCACCCTGGTTCTTACTACGGTTAACAACCCGTTGGAGTACGGCCTGGTTATAACCGACGGCGAGGGACGTATCACCCGCTTTGTGGAGAAGCCGGGCTGGGGCGAAGTGTTTAGCGATACGGTTAATACAGGTATTTATGTCCTGGAACCCGAGGTTCTTGAATACGTAGAATCCGGGCAGATGGTTGATTTTAGCAAAGACGTGTTTCCCAGGCTGTTGGAAGAGGGGGCGGCTCTTTATGGCTGTGTCTTACCGGGATACTGGTGTGATGTGGGCAATATTGAACAGTATACCCAGGCGCACCGGGATGTTTTAGCCGGTAGAGTTAACGTAAGTTTAAAGGCCCGGGAAAGTGAAAAAGGTATATGGATGGAAGAAGGGGTGGAAGTCCATCCACGGGCCAGTATATACGCTCCTTCTTACCTGGGTGAAGGTACTTACGTGGGACCGGGTGCGGAAGTTAAAGAAGCTGTCCTGGGATCTTATAACTGGCTGGAAAACCTGTCTTCTGTAAAAAGGGGTGTTACCTGGGAAGGTGTATGCCTGGAGAGAAAAAGCAATGTGCGGGGCGCCGTGCTGTGTAACCGGAGCAGGATGGCTCCCAGGACTGCCGCTTACGAAGGTTCTGTAGTTGGAGATGGCTCACTGCTGGAAGAAGGGGCTGTAGTAAAGCCGGAAGTAAAAGTGTGGCCGGAGAAAAGGGTAGAAAGTGGCACGATACTGAATGAAAACCTTATATGGGGAACCCATGGTATGCGCTCTCTTTTTGGATTGGAAGGTGTTAAAGGGGAAGGAAACCGGGAACTTACCCCCGAGATAGCATCAAAAATAGGGGCTGCTTATGCTGCGGTTTTAAAAGAAGGACCGGTACTGTTAAGCGGTGATGGAAGCAGTATGTGTCGAATGCTGGCGGGGGCCTTGAGCAGCGGCCTGGTTTCAACGGGAAGAAACGTTTACCGCCTGGAGGAAAGCGTGGTCCCTGTAACCCGCCGCCTGTTGTTAAAGCTCGGATGCCGGGGCGGTATTCATCTTCGCCAGTACGGGGACAGCCCGCCCATGGTGCATTTTAAATTCCTCGATCAAAAGGGAATGAATATTTCCAGGGGAGAAGAGCGTAAAATTGAGCAGTATTTTTTCCGGGGCGATTTTTACCGTTCTTATCTGCATGAGCTTGGTGAAGAGATGGAGCTGCCCCCGCTTTATTCACAGTACCGCCTTGACCTTCTGCAGCGCTTGAAACAACAGGAGTTGCAGCGTGCCGGGTTCCGGATTGTCCTGGGTTATCCCACTTCACTGTTGCAGAAAGTAATGCTTCCGCTCCTTAAACAACTGGGTTGCAGGGTTATAACTCTGCATTCGGGCGGAGCTGCTGGCGGCGAGGAGATATTGTCATTTAAATCTTTGCGTAGCAGGCGTCGTGAAGTGGCCCTGGCGGTGCGCCAGCATTCCGCTCATATGGGTGTTATTATGGACCCGGACGGCGAGCAGCTTCTTCTTATTGATGAAAGGGGGCGCATTGTTGAAGAGGATACCTATACTGCTCTACTGTCCCTGCTGATATTCAGGGCCCGGCGCGGGGAAACAGTAGCGGTGCCCGTTAATGCTACCGGTGCCATAGAAGAGCTGGCCCAAAAATACCAGGGGAGTGTGCTCCGCACTAAAACAGCACCACGTTTTCGTATGGAAGAGATGTACTGCGAGGAAGAAGATAATGATGAAGGAAAAGAAAATAACTTACGGCCAAAAGTTTCGCCTTTTTCCCTTAACTTTGATGGGATAGCGGCACTGGTTTACTTGCTGGAATTCCTGGCGGTGGAAGAAACCCGCCTTTCGTACCTGCTTTCCGATATACCAGAAATAAGAACCAGGCAAAAAGAGATACCCTGTCCCTGGGGTAAAAAAGGTATAATCATGAGGCGCCTTATAGAAGACACGCCGCCGGAAAAAGCGGAAATGGTGGATGGGTTAAAAGTTCACCACCGCGAAGGCTGGGCCCTGGTTCTACCCGATGCGGAAAGGCCCAGTTACCACGTATATGGAGAAGGATTAAACGAAGAGATTTCGGCTTCTTTAACAGACTTTTATGTTAAAAAAATACATCGCCTGCAGAAAGAAACCTGAGTTTTAATCTACTACAGGTGTTCCCACCTTTTCAAGAAGCAAGAGGCAGGAGGCAAGAAGTAAGATAACCCCCTCCCCCCTAATACCAACTTATTTTTCCAAATCTCCTCATCCCCCGGGAGGATAATAAGTTTCTTTGGCGAATAAACTAGCAGGAAAAAGCTTTTCTTTATCTTCTTCTTAGCAGTGAAGTAGAAAAGACCTGTTTTTTTCGGTAGCATTTTTTCAGGTTTTTTTTCAGGCATTTTGCAGTCATGGAAAAAAGGCGGTGGCACTGCTGGATAGAGAGCAAGTTGAAAAACTGGTTAACAGCGGAGATGAATATTCTTGCCGGCTGCTGTTTGAGCATTTTTACGGGAAAACTTATGCAGCAGTAATGGCTATTACACGGAATCACCAGACTTCCGAGGACCTGGTTCAGGAGGCTTTTATACGGGCTTTTAATGGTTTGAAGCAGCTTAGGGAGCCCTCCAAGTTTGGCGCCTGGGTAGGCACTATTGCCACCAACCTGGCCAGGGATTACTTGAAAAAAAACAAAAAAATATTCTGGACTTCTGAAATAGAAAAAAACTACTCTTCCTCCGAGGTTTCTGTGGAAGATCAGCTTATGGAAAAAGAAGAAGCCCGGGAAGTACGTTCTTTATTGCGTTCCCTGCCCTCGGAACAGTACCAGGTGATTATACTTTATTACTATTACGAAATGCGGGTAGAAGATATGGCTTCTTTTATGAAGGTAAATGTGGGGACGGTAAAGTCGCGTCTGCACCGGGCGCGGCGCAAGCTGTACAATTTGCTGCAGCAAGGGGAACTAAATGGGGCTTTAAATCGTCCTAGCAGTAACAAAGGAAGTTTAAATCCTCCTGGTAGTAACAAAGGAAGGGGGGAGGGAACATGAGAAATTACAGCGATAATGAAAACAGGGAAATGGAAGATACAATCAAGAATGTAGTACAGGACGAAATGAGTAACCTGGAAAAGGATCCCGCCCCGGGCAGTTGGGAAGCAGTAGCTTCCCGGTTGGAAGAAAATAAAGAAAAAGAAGCAAAAACCATCCCCGGGAGAGGCCGGCGATGGTGGCGCATGGCTTCGGCTGCCGCGGTCTTTCTGCTTTTACTTGCCGGGGGAGTGTATTTCAGTTATTACTACGGGATGATGGATTATATCGCGGAAGAAGACGCTTTTGATAAAGAAGAGCCGGAAATTACCGTACAAGATAGAGAACATAGAGATAGAGAAGAATGGGATTATTCTACAAAAGACGCGGAAACCGAAGACTTGCCAGTGCCGGACAAAGGCCCCCAATTATGCGACGAAGATGAGGAAGAACACGCTGATGAAAAAGACTTCTCCCGGGATGATATTGGCGTGGCCACCCGTGATGAAGATTCCCCGGAAGAAGAAGAAAAGGATCTAAAAGAAGAACCGCACCCTTCGGAAGAAGGGGAAAAGAGGGAACTTACAGATGAAGATAAAGCTGAAGATGAGGAAGTGCCGGAGGAAATACCCCTGGAAGACTACTTGAAAGAGGAATACCTGGATAAACGTGTCTATGCTTTTGCAGATGAAGTAGAATTATTCATGGAAAAAGAAGAGCCTGATGAACAGGATAGCGACATGGCTGCCATGTATGATCTTGAAGTTAGAACTGTAGAAGATAAAAAATACGGTAAGGAGGTACTTTTTCACCTCAAGGGGGAATATTATTATTTGGATACCTTGCAGGTTTCCGAGCCCGGGCGCCTCTACCTGCTCTATTCAACATGGGAGGAAGAGCTGGAAGAGGAGGTAATTGTGTACGTTAAAACATTTTCCTCCGCCGGTGAAACCGGGTTGCTTGAGGCCATGGAGGAAGACTGGGCGGAAAAAGAAGATATAAAAAGGATTTCTTTTAGTGTAGAGGAAGAAGATAAATTTTACCGGGATAACGCAGGCAGGCCGCTTATGTTGTGGGAAGAAGAAGGCAAGCCCCGGGCCCTGTGGGGGATAAGCGAAAACATAGAAAAAAGTGACCTGCAAAAGCTGCAGTCCTTTGTTACTTCCGTGGAATAAGGTTAATGTATGTTAACTGCCCTGCCTTTTAATTGAGGCAGGGTTATTTTGTGCCGTCAAGTTGTGAGAAATTCGGCTTATTATAGACAAAACTTAACAAGGGAGAACAAGGAGGTAGGTGAAAAAATGAAAATGATTGATTTAAGCCGCACTTTAAAAAACGGGGGCAGCGAGACCACTCCACAGGAAATTACTTACGCTACTCATGAAGTAGGGGCAATGCAGGCTGCGGCCATGTTCGGGGTGAGAGAAAGCGATTTCCCGGAAAGCAAGGCCTGGGCCGTGGAGGCGGTCACTTTATCTACCCATTCCGGCACCCACCTGGATGCTCCTTACCATTACGGGGAAACCTGTGAAGGAAAACCCGCCAGGACTATTGACCAGGTGCCGCTGGAATGGTGTTTTTCGGATGGCGTGGTCCTGGATTTTAGCTATAAAAAACCGGGAGAGCTTATTACTGCAGAAGAAGTAAAACAGCAGCTTTATCAGATCGGTTACAGCTTAAAGCCCCTGGATATTGTATTAATCCGCACGGATGCCTGTCACATATTTGGCGAACCGGGCTACCAGGAAAAACAACCGGGTATGTCGGCCGAAGCAACGGAATGGCTGATAGACCAGGGGATTAGGGTAATGGGCATAGATGCTTGGGGCTGGGATATCCCCTTTTCCATAATGGTGGAAAAGTTTAATAGAGGGGAAATAGACGGCCTTTGGGAGGCGCATTTTGTAGGCAAAAATAAAGAATATGTGCATTTGGAGCAACTGGTTAACCTGGACCGGCTTCCTTCTTACGGGTTTAAGGTGGTATGCTTCCCCGTGAAAATCGAGGGGGCCAGCGGGGGCTGGTCCCGGGTGGTGGCTATACTTGACCGTTAAGAATCATGTTTGCTGGTAGGCCTGATTCAGGAGAATAAACTATGGAAATCGCGGTAGAAACCTGGGGCATGACCAGGGTGGAAAAAAATCGGCGTAAGGTGGACAACCTTTATTTAAGGATTCCCTCCCAAAGTGTGTACTGTTTGCTTGGGCCTGATGGTTCGGGAAAAACCACGGTGTTGAAGATGCTGTTGGGTTTGAAAAAGTTTACTTCCGGAGGGGGTAAATGCCTGGGGTATGACCTTATGGAGGATGCTTTTTTGGCCAGGGAAAAAGCAGCACTGGTAGAAGAAAACAATAATTTGTACAGTTTTCTTAAAGTAGGGCACCTGTTAAACATGTGCCGCAGTTTTTATCCGGCCTGGAAGGAAGAAATACCGGAAAAGTATTTAAAGGAAGCGGTCCCCCGGGAAAAGAAAGTGGGCAGCCTCTCTTTACCGCAGAAAAACTTTTTGGCCCTGGCGATTTCCCTGGCGGCCGGCCCGGAGATAGTTTTTATAGATGAACCCTCGCTGCAGTACGATTCTTATACACGCGGCGCTTATGTTCAGATGTTGAAAGATGAAGTAGTGGAAGCCGGGAAGACGCTGGTTATGGTTTCACGGTATTACCGTGATGTGGAAAGAATGGCCCACCGGGTGGGGCTTTTTTACCGGGGCAGCCTTTTACAGACCCTTTCCCCTGATGATGAAAGAATCAGGGAAAGACATATAAAAGTCAATTTTGAGCAGGAACCTCCTCCTGAATTGCTTGAGCAGGAAGGAATATCCAGGGTGCACCGGATTAAAAAAGGTGATAATAACTACCTGTTAAGCGTGGTCGAGAATTTCGATGCGGTGTGGCATAAATGTCATGAAGTCCCCCATTCTTGTTTAAAAGAAATACCTGTAGACTTTGAGGTTTTGCTCAAACCTTATCTGGAGGAGGAAGGGAAAGATGATTAGTGCCGGGCTCTGGTACAAGGAATTAGTGGAATGCCGGAAACCGGTGCTTGTTTTCGGGGTGTTGCTGGTTCTGCTGGTACCTGTAATTTTGTATGAATGGTGGATACCGGGGGACTGGTATAAGACACATGAATCACCCGGGGCTTACCTGTACCCGGGTGGTTTCGATGATATTCTTTTCACTCCTTTAGGTGAACTGTTGTGGTCGTCCTGGTTTTCTTCTGTGCTGCTGGTGGTTTCCACGGCTGCAGCGGTGGTTTTGGGTATGAGGTCCCTGGCCGGAGAGGTGTCACGGGGAACTGCGGTTTTTCTGGCCTGTATACCTTTTTCTCCTCGCGACCTGGTAACTACCAAGTTTTTTTCCGGGGCCTGCCTTTTAATGTTTACCATGCTGCCTTCCGGCCTGGTTTTTCACGGGGTTCTGTTGGGTGAAAGCCGTTTATTTCCCACGAATTTGTTTTGGGAGAGTTACCTGATTATCTATTTTGGTGCGCTTGTTGTTTATTCGGGAACCATGCTTATATCTTCCCTGTTTTCCCGTCCAATGTGGGCGGGACTGGTAGCATTATTTTTTTGGGGGGGTTTGGCTATTCCCCTTTATTTTCCCGGAACCCGGCATTTTTCGCTTTTTCATCACATGAAAGCAGCGGAATACTGGACAGGGATACAGGAGAGCCTGTTGATATACCTGGGTGCAGCGCTGGTGATAATCTTGGCTTTATATGAATTAACCGTTTTTTGTTGGGGGAAAAAGGAGTTGTAGGGCCCGGGTTGCTGCTTGGGCCCATTCAAGAAGCAAGAAACAAGAGACAGGAGGCAAGAAACGAGAAACAAGAAACAAATGTGAGTAGATATCACCACGGTACTGCTTTTCTAACCTCCAACCCCCAACTTCTAACTTCCAATAAGCTCCAGGGGGGATGAAAATGTTTTGTCTTCCAATGTAGGTGCTACCACTGGGGGGATGAAGATATAATGTCTCCCAATGTAGGTGCTATCATTGGGGTGGAGGAAGATTTCGTGGCACCAATGTTCGTGCTATTACCAGGATACATCCTCCCCTGCCAGGCTAACCCTGTTACACACTTGACACCGGAGATAAAGCTACTACCTCTGGGTTATTTTTTTATTCTTCCCTGCTGCGGGCATTTTTCTTCCCCCCACCGGGGGGTAAGATTAAGATGGGGGGGATACCTTTTTAGAAGTTGGAGGTCAGTAGTCGGAAGTTAGAAGTAAAATGAGAAAAGAAAAGATATCCTTTTACTTCCAACTACAACTACCAGCCTCCAGCCTCCAGCCTCCAACCTCCAACCACCCAAAAGTGGTTGGTTATTTTTCTATAGTAGCCACTTCCACGGGAACCGTGGTCTCCTGTTTTTGAAACAAGCGGAAGTCAAGGTGTGGATAAAGATTGTCGACATTTTCCAGTTTCTCCAGCCACTGTACGTCTATATTACCGCTGCTGATCTGTTCTACCAGCCTGCGGAAGCGCACCAGGTGATCGTGTGCCCTGTTTTCCGCGTATTCATCCATGGTTCCCACGGTCATTATAAAGGGCCAGTCACTGCTTTGGGCCAGGAGTAGTTCCCGGGCTGCCTGGGTAAGGGCACGCTCCATAACTCCTTCTGTATCGGAATGTTCTGTAGCCAGATGGATCATATCCCTTGCTCCACGGTGCAAGTGAGGGTACAGCCAGTCGTTTTTTCCGTTTAACCATACTTCATGGTAACCTTTATCTCCCCAGCTGGAAGAAGACGGGGTGGAAACCTGTAATGGATATCCCATATCCAGGTAGTCTCCCGGGGTAACGAGTTTTATGTTTTCCTGGTCTTTATCTATTTTGCGGCAGAGGTAATCCAGCCAGAGGGGTCCTTCAAACCACCAGTGACCAAACAGTTCCGTGTCGTAAGGAGCTATTATTATTGGGGGTCTTCCCATAACTTCAGAGAGGTATTCTACCTGTTTTTCCCGGTTAAACATGAAATTCCCCGCGTGTTCAGCTGCTTTTTCCCTGGCGATTTCCGGAATATAGGGTTGTTTATGATCCAGTGGCGCTTCCGCTCCTGAAATGCGGTAGTATTTAATGCCGGTGTCGCTCCGCAGCCCGGGTGGGTGCAGGTAATCTTTGATATAATCATAGGAAAGATCGTGTCCAATATCCCGGTAAAATTCCCGGTAATAAAAATCCCCCGGGTAGCCTTCTTTAGCGCTCCAGACCTGCTTGGAAGTTTCTGCGTCCCTGGCAAATACAGCCACCCCGTTGTTAGTTACAATGGGGCTGAAAACCCCGTACTTGGGCCGTGGAGCTGCGTACAAAAGGCCGTGCGTATCGGTAAGGAAATACTGCAGGCCCAGTTCTTCCAGCACTTCTTCCAGTCCATAATTATATGCACACTCCGGGAGCCAAATCCCCCGCGGAGGTTCTCCCATGATATCGGTATAATATTCTATGCTTGCTGCCACCTGGGCATAAGCGCTTTCCTTCTGTATATCCAAAAGCGGCAGGTAACCATGGGTGGCAGCCGTGGTTATAACTTCTACAAAACCATCATTTTGTAGCTCTTTTAAAATGCGGGAAGGCCGTTCCCCACACCGCTGATGGTAATACTCCGCAATCTGGTCAAAGTGCTCCCGGTACAGGCGGGCCAGGGGAGCAAACGTAGCGTCGCCGGCGGTACGCTCTTCCTCCCGGTGTGCCAGGTTCTGCAGATTTTGCATATATCTTTTAAAGCGGTCTCGTAGCAGGTTGTCTTCCATCATGGCCAGCAGGGTGGGTGATATAGAAAATGTCAGCCTGAAATTTATACCCTCGTTTTTCATGTTTTCCATTCTTCTTAAAAGCGGCAGGTAGCATTCCAGCATGGCTTCATAGTACCATTTTTCTTCCAGCGAATATTCGTGTTCCGGATGGCGCACGTAAGGAAGGTGTGCGTGAAGCACGATGGATAAAAATCCCTGGGGCATATTTTGAAGTCCTCCTTTTAAGTTTTATTATCCTGGTTTCTTCTTTTTTTGTTTCTTCCTGTGTCATCTTTCAGGCCATTTTATGGCCTTTGTTCATCTTGCTGCTGGCCTTTTGTTTTTTTTGGATATCTTTAAATATCCCTGTATGTTTTTAAATGTTCTTGGATGTCCTTGAATATCCTTGAAAAAATTTAAGGTAGGATTAAGGTGGGGTGCTTTTTTCCCCACCCTACCTTTAACTTTCCCACTCCAGACTTTTAAACTGCAGGGCCTTTCATCTTGTTTCTTAAATCTTGATTTTTGCGCCTGGAAAAATGGGGATGTTCCCTTATTAATTCCGGAGAACTGATGTTAAACAGGGAAATGCGCCGGTACAGCCTACGAAACTTCCAGTCCGGCAGGGTCCAGTTTTCATCAATAATGCTACTTATCCTGTCGCGCGGTGTTCTCACAGTGTTGGAGCTTAACAAGCTGTAAAATTTGCCGTCGTTTTTTTTCCATCCAAATTCTACATGGTAGTAGTAGTCTGGCTGGCTCACCTCCAGGTACCAGTTGCCGGCGGTGGGTGGAAGTTCCACGTCAAAAAATGTTTCAATTTCACCTTCTTTTTCCCAGAGATGCCGGTATACCCTGATCTGCCGTACTGAGCTATCCCATTCTTCTCTTTTCCATTCTTCTACCAGCCATTGTAAGGTAGCGCTGCTTATTTCCCAGTAGGCGTGAAGCCAGTAAGGGTCGCGAGGCAGAAGCACCAGTACATCTTCTTCGTAAAAAGGGGGCAGTGAGCCTCCGGCGTTAAGTTCTTCTCTGCTTACCTGTAATTCCATCTTATCCCCCCTTTCCTTTCCGTTCCTAACTATTAATGAAGGTTCAAGTTATTTGGTTCTTTATATATCTTCTTTTACATAGAAAAAATCTATGCACTATTATGCCCTCCACTTTAGATATTATTAAGACATGAGGCTGGTATTTATTAAAACCGGTATTGGTTGAAAATTTTTTATCCGGCGCCGTGTAGTTTTCGCGGAATAAAATAAAAACAGGTGGGCATGCTAAAAGCTGATTTAAATAAAAGACTTAATAACTGCGAAGGCCGGGAGGGTTTTGTTATGCCCGGGTACAGGCAGGATATTATTACCGGCCTGCAGTAGAAACAATTTCTCCGGAAGAAAAAAAAGAACTGGCAGGAGTTTTTAACCGGGTGCTCAAGCAGTTTTCGATATCTTTAAACGATCCCCCTTACAACCTGTATTTGCACAGCTCTCCTTTGCGGGCCGGCATTTTGCCGGGATACCACTGGCATGTAGAGTTGTTTCCCCGGCTTTCCAGGATAGCAGGGTTTGAAACTGGAACTGATGTATTTATAAATACCGTGGTTCCGGAAGAAGCTGCCAGTTTTATCAGGTCCCAGGAAAGTG
>PWGO01000092.1 GCA_003554525.1 Syntrophomonadaceae bacterium
ACCGGTTTATCTTTTGGCCTAATTCAAAAGCAGAAATTGACATAAACCCCTGAACCAAGTCAAAATTCACTATTTATATCAGTAATTATTGTAACCAATTTATTTTTATTGAACAAGCTTGCAAATCATATTTTTATACTACCAACCCAACCAGTTCCCATGTCAGCCCCCTGTGAAGGAAAAAATAAATAAAAGGTAAAGGGCTTTCCATCTCCCCTCTAACATTCCACTTCTCCCCCCCCTATAAGCATCCCCCGATTACAGTATTGGGGCACGAAACCGGCTTCAAAATTTAAAATAACCCTGCATACAAGTATCAATATCTGGTATTATATTTATAGATAATATGCGACCTTGCCAATCAATCGGCAGTTAAACTAAAAAAACCGTAACTACTCAAGGCCAAGTAAGGGTAAGTTAAGAGGCATTGTGCTTAGCGGGGACGGTTCGAACGTCACCTTTAGCTGTGCGGAAGTCCAAAGGGAAGACGATGGAACCGCCCCCCCCTGGCACACCCCTGGCGCACCCCTGGCGCAGCAGTAGGTGCCTGAGTAGTTACAAAAAACCACAATAATACCGCATCAAACCAAAAGGAGAGATGCACTGTGGATACAAAACCACTTTACCTGCAAACAGGAAGCAAAGAAATTAAAAACCGCGTTAATAAAGCCTTGGAACTGTGGGAAGAATGTACCATCTGTCCCCGCTTATGCAGGGTAAACCGCGGCGTAGAGGAAAAAGGAGCCTGCCTGGCCGGGAGCCGGGTCAAGCTGGCCAGCCACGGGCCGCACTACGGGGAAGAAAGTGTGCTCACCGGGAAGGGAGGTTCGGGAACCATATTTTTTATGCACTGCAACCTGGAATGCATCTTCTGCCAGAACTGGAGCATCAGCCGGGGCGCAGAAAGGGGCGAAGAAATCTCTACGGAAGAACTGGCCGGGATAATGCTGCAGCTACAAAAAAGAGGCTGCCACAACATTAACCTGGTAACCCCCACTCCATTCCTGCCCCTTATCCTGGAGGCCGTGCACCGGGCAGTAGATGAAGGGTTGACCCTCCCCCTGGTTTATAACTGCGGCGGCTACGAAAACCCGGATACCCTCAAGCTGCTCGATGGCATAGTAGACATATACCTGCCCGACGCCAAGTATGCCTGCCCGGAAACAGCCCTGAAACATTCCGGCATCCACCACTACCCGCATTTCCTGAAAGAATCTTTAAAAGAAATGCACCGGCAGGTGGGGGATCTCCAGGTAGAACGCGGTACAGCTTATCGCGGGCTACTGGTAAGGCACCTGGTACTTCCGGAAGACCTGGCAGGAACCGAAGAACTGGTAAAATTCCTGGCACAGGATATTTCGCCCCATACCGCCGTAAACATCATGGACCAGTACTATCCCGCGTACCAGGCTTCCGAATACCCCGCTTTAAACCGGCGCACCTCACGCAGCGAATACCTCCGGGCAGTGGAAAAAGCCCAAAAAGAAGGCTTGAGGGTAACCCGTTAGAATTTAAGTATAACTTTTTCGCCGGAAGAAAAAAATAGTGCTGCAATAAAATTTAAACCCATCAATCCGAGGCAATCATGTCCCTGGTAAAAAAACACAATCTTCCTCATGTTCCCGAGTTAAAGCTGGTGCAAAAAAGAATAGAAAACACGTTACCCCGGGACACTTCCCCGGTTAAGCACCTGGCGAACTATTTTAAAAAAAGCCAGGGCAAAATGATAAGACCCCTGCTGGTTCTGCTTTCTTATCGCCTGGCCGCAAAAAAATCCGGCAGTACATTCAAACCAGGACCCGCCTGTTACCCGGGAAACGGATCACCGGTACTAACACCCCCGCTGGATCTTGCTGCCGCAGTAGAACTTATACACCTGGCTTCACTGGTCCACGACGACATAATAGACGAAGGCACCATGAGAAGAGGGCAAACCTCCCTACACCTTTTGGTAGGAAAACCAAAGGCGGCAAAAGCAGGAGACTTATTAATGGCAAAAGCATTCCAGCTGTTGTGCCACTATCCCCCTGAAATCAATCTTCTGTTTAGCCGCACCACCAGGATGATGTGTGAAGGAGAGGCCGAACAGCTGGAAAGGGTTAACGACTTCCGGCTGACCAGGGAAGAATATTACCAGCTAAATTATAAAAAAACCTCCTGCCTGTTGGAAGCCTGCTGCATATCCGGCATCAAAAGCAACGCCTGCAGGGGAAAAGAATACCTGAACGCTCTCAGCATTTACGGAAAATACATTGGATATGCTTACCAGATCATAGATGACATTTTAGATTTCACCGCCACCCCCGGCGAGATTGGCAAACAGCCAGGAATTGACTTGAGCCAGGGGATAATAACCCTACCTTTGATCTACCTGCTCCAAAACTACAGCCTTTCACACATTGAACCCCTGCTGCGCACAGACAACCAAAAAGACAACAAAGAAAAACAAATAAAGTTAAATAAAATGGTAGTAGAAAGCGGGGCCCTGAAACACTCCATAAACGAAGCACACACCTTGTGCCGGAAAGCAAACCGGGCCCTAAACCAACTGCCCCGTTCCGCCTCACGTGAGCAGCTCCGGCAGGTATTGCGACTCCTGGAAAACAAACTTTGCCACCCCTCCAGGAATTACAATACATGCGACTACCATTCAATCTACCCACCGGGCATAAATACGCAGCAAAAAAAGGGCAATAACCAGGGAGAATAAAAAGGAAATCACAAGCGATTTAAGCACAACCCTTCCCCAGGGATAATCGTGCAAGGAGCCGTCCCCATATTTCCCGGCTTCCGGCGGATAATTATAATGAAAATCAAAACGGCGGAGTTCACCCTGGAAAAGGGTTAATTCCCCATCATTTCCCTTACCACTATCCACCTCAAGACCCGGCTGATTGCTTAAAACTACCTCCTTACCATAAGGAATCGCCTGCCGGCCAAGAACGTCTTCCCTGCCCCAGTCTAAAAAAAGTATGCTTTTATCCCTGTAAACCCCCAGGGCAGCTTCATACCACTCCCCGTTTTCCAGGGGCCCGCGGGTGGAAAGCTTATCTATTTTTTCTCCTTCAAAACCTCCCTCGTAAACCGAAAAATGAAGCCTTTGGTCTTCACCTATCCATAAAAGCCCTTTTTTTTCTTCACCTTTTAAAAACAAAACCGCACCAGGCTCCTGGTAGTTAAGTTCCAGGGAAAAACAAGGTTCTTGCTCTTTCAGTTTGCCCGGGGCCGGTTTCAACTCCTTTTCTACAATGCCTCCACGGGCCGCAGCAACCGTATCGTCCCGGCATATATTAACAGCACACACGCTAACAACCGCTCCGAAAACAATCAAGAGAAACAACAAGATTAACCGTATAATAACACCCCATTTTACAGTTTAATTATATTTTACCCGTCTCAAAGCAATATAATTTTCTCTGAATTAGATTGACAAAAAAATGGGAAAGGCTTATAATTTGAGTGGAGTGAATATTTTAACAGGTTAAGTAAATCTGGTTCGATTTGCTTGACAAACTACTTAAATAAGGAGGTAAGTAATATGGCTTTTGCTGACATCGTAAGCAAAATGCAAGAACAGGTTAACAATGCAGATCCTGCAAAAATTAAAGGGGTAAACGCAACTTTTCAATTTGAACTCTCCGGCGACGAAGCAGGCACTTTCCATCTCAACGTAGCCGACGGCAATGTAGAGCTGGTAGAAGGAGCGCACGACAATCCCAACGTTACTATTTTAATGGATTCGGAAGATTTCAAAGGCATGCTGGACGGGCAGCTTAACGCAACTTCTGCATTTATGTCCGGAAAGCTTAAGGTAAAGGGAGATATGTCCCTGGCCATGAAGCTTCAAGCACTGGTAAGCTAAACAGAATGCATTTTTTATGAATTATAAGAAGGGGGTACAGGGTTACAACCCTGGCCCCTTTTTTAATTCAACAGTATTTTATTTAACAGTAAGACATAATTGCCCCAAACCAGCCTTGAAAAAAAAGAACAGTTTTGATAATATTATAAAAGCCGGGTAAGAAAAAATCATGTCGGGGTGGCGGAATAGGCAGACGCGCACGGTTGAGGGCCGTGTGGGGCAACCCGTGGGGGTTCAAGTCCCCCCCTCGACACCATTATTAGCAAATAATTTAGACCTGCCGATCAGGCAGGTCATTTTAAATCGGGCTTAAAGGGAGTAGAAAGTAAATGGCAACTCCTTTCTTTTATTTTTAGTTGCTAACATTTACACACAATCTAACAGCACTTCAAAATCAATAGCACCCAATTCTTCTACTTTCATAGTCGTATCGTAATATATTTTGTGTGGTTTCTCGTAAAGCATAAGTGTAGTAGTTTCTATTTCCTCCGTATCTTGATAGAGTATATCAGTTTTTTAAACTAATACCTTTTCCACCCGGTAAGATTCCGCTTCTTTCAGGTTTACCATGGCATCAATAATTTCATTACTTCCAGAACAACCTCCAGCCAACAACAAAAGTATGCCTGTTAATACAAGTAATAATATTTTTATTTTTTTTATTAAAACAATCTACCTCCTATCTCATTATTTTTTTATCATGCTTGTATCAATAGTAACTAAAATAACACAATAACCTGAACAAGGCAATCTTCCCTAAAACTTCGATAGTTCCCCTTGAGCATGTGCCAAATCTTCCACAATTAATCGTCCTCCTCATAGCGTTCTTAAAGGAATTGGCTATTTCAATTCCTCATAGGTAGGCTGGTAACGTCTGATACGTTCCCGCCTTCTTCTATGGGATGATCCGGTTTCAATTCCTCATAGGTAGGCTGGTAACAAAGCAAAAGAGGCGGGAGCTACCCGCCCCTCGCTCAATTAGTTTCAATTCCTCATAGGTAGGCTGGTAACCAGGTATTTCCACAAAATCATTATCGTCTTCAATTGTTTCAATTCCTCATAGGTAGGCTGGTAACCTGGTAGAAATACTAAGGCGGAC
>PWGO01000007.1 GCA_003554525.1 Syntrophomonadaceae bacterium
GAGGTCTTCGGAACACAGATACAAGGACTTATCGGTGAAGGATTATGAAAAACAAGTTAAAAAAGAACCGTAACAATAAAGTGATCGTATGTTGAACAACAAAGGAGGGTTCCCGATGCTAATCTTCGTAGTCGCAATAATAGTATTTTTGCTAAGTGGAGCTCTTTATGCAGGTGTTATGGAACCTATCTTTGCAGCCTTTGCAGGCTTCGATGTTATGGACAGAGCCTGTCCAATGTTCTGTGACATTCAAACAGATGTTGAGGGCCTTACCGGATGGGACATAATTAAATTTTGGGATCGAAGCACCCTATCCGAAACTTCTCTCGACAAACTAAAACAAACAATAGATCCAAAGGCAATGGGATGCTACTGCGGAGTTTCTGAGAGAAGCGGGAAGTATATACATATCTACGGCGACGCAGTTGAAAACAGGATAGAAGAGTTTCATATAACTGAGCAGAATCCAGCAGTGCATTTGAAATACAAAGCCACTGATAGTGCTAGGGCTGAATTTGACCACACCGGTGGACTTAAAGACTGTGAAGATAGAATTGAAGAAGCCAATGGATTCACTGGACTAGAAGATTTAGAAGATTATGAGGGTTGTATAATATTTTCCATTAACGATGAAACAGAAAACTGTGTTCTCAGAGGTTACGAAGAAGGTTCGGCACTCTGGAATAAAAAAGGACACAATCTCGTTCTACCGATGACAGGCAGCTCAGAAAGTATAGGAGATGCCGATCAAGATAGTCCCATAACCATCAATATAGGTGAAACAATAAAGATCGAAAATAATCGTCCCAATCATCAGAGAATCCTGTTGCGGAGATACTGGAAAGGCAAACAACCTTTCGAGTTATATGCTCCTGTGGTTTGCATGTCGGAGACAATCGCACAGGATCCCGAAACGGAGTTTGATCAAGCCTGTGCTAAATACTGTGGCGATCAAGAAATGGCTTTCTGGTCCTCGGGATGCAGTGATACGGTACACAGAGACTTCGATGAACTTCCCGGAGACTATATAGACGAGGGGCAAGATTTTTGCCCCGAAGAAAATGAAGAGCCTATGTGCAGTTGTGTCGTAGAAAAGGAATACTTCTGGAATGTTGACGAGGATTATAAACCAATTGAAGAATAGATTACTGGCTTAATCGTAATAAAATAAAAGAAGAAAAAAAATATATTTAACTGAACCAAAATACTTATTTGGTGAAACATTTGCAGGAGGCTACTGAAACATCCTTGTGGTCGATTATAGCTCTGGCCATACTACTACTGCTCGTTTTTGCAATCGTGTATTACGTCACCAATACATTTGGTGTAGCGTTCTGATTATTATGTTAGAAAAAGGAGGGATCGGTGCGATGATTTTGGTAGTTATAATACTGGCACTTATAGGCATAACAACTGTTCTTAGCGTTTTTTGGGCAGTTCTTGAACCACTTTTCGTCCAGACAATCGGATGTGATATATATTGCGATATACACCGGGAAACGGCAGAATACGGATACTGGGCCATGTGGCCATCTTGGCTGGGCGGAAGCGTTAGTTGGTCGGAAATAATCATAAATTCGGCAAGAGCAAGCCTTTCTAGACCCGCAGCCATGGGTTGCTATTGCGGAATTTCAGAAAGATATGGAAAGTACATACATGTTAAGACAACAGAAAAGCCGGAATATATAAAGGAATTCCACCTGACGGATCAAAATCCAGGAATACATCTAGCATACACTGCGACTGGATTTGATCATACAGGAGGGTTAAATGAATGTGAAAATATCGTGGACAATGAATTCGATGGCTTTGGGGGCCTGGAGAAATACGAGGCCTGTATTATAGTTTCTGTTCGAAGGGTGGAAGAAGACGAAGATAACTACGAATGTGCAATATGGACAGCCGAAGAGGGTTCTGTACTTATTAATGAAGAAGGAAAAACTACAGAAAGTATGTTGGTAAAGAGTGAAAGATACAGCTATGGCCTCAACAGAGGAGACGATGTCATAGCAAGCGCTGAGGTCTTAAATGAAATTGGACTTTCAGGCGGTCATGCATCACAGAGGATGCTACTTCAAAACGTATCTGAAGGTGATGGAAAGTTCAAGTTCGCAGCACCTGTCGTTTGCAAAATGGATGGTAGAGAGGAAGAAGAAACTGACTCCGACCTCGATGCGGCCTGCAGAAACTACTGCAATGACAAAGGAGAAATTTTTTGGAATTCAATGTGTAGCGACATGCCTGCTGAAAACTATGATCTACTGCCCGAGGACTATAGAAATGACGAAAAATTATGCCCAGAAATAGACCCATATATTGGTCAAGATATAAGAGAAATGGCGGAAGGAGATGGCAACCCCTACTGCCAATGCAAGGCCGAAAAAGAATATTACTGGGAAGTAGACGAGGAGTACGATCCCGATGGCTAAACAAAAAGATCCAAAAGATCTGAAGCATTATTCAAACAAGACATGAAAACCTTTTGAGGTAAAATTATATGAGATTTGACTTTAACAGTTCCTCAAAAAAAGGCTTGTCAGGGGTTATGTTAATGATAGTCTTCGTTATAATAATAATCATAATAACAGGAGTACTGGGCGGAGGTATTATAGGACGCGTTGCCGGGCAGATGCTTGGTGAAGACGTGGTATGCCCCGTATACTGTGATATACAGGCAAGTATACAGGGCTATAGTTTTTGGAGAGATAACATCGGAAGTAGGCTTGTCAGGACCTTTACCTTCGGAAGGAGAGGAAGCCCTGTGAGTATCTCTACAATTGCATCAGAAACAATAAAGGACTTCGGAATAGATGTCGAATCTATGGGCTGTTACTGTGGCGCTTCCGAGAGAAAGGGAAAATATATACACATCTATGGCTCTGCATCCGACGAAACTATAACCGAATTTCACCTAACAGAACAAAATCCAGAAAAACATCTAAACTACGAACTTCTGGACAGTGATGGAGAAATAATCTATACCCACAGAGTAAACGAAGAAGACGGTTATAAAGAATGTGTAGAAGCCGTTGACACCACAGACGATTTTGAAGACCTAACCGATCTGGACAACTACGATGGTTGTATAATTCTTTCAAATACAGACGAAAGGTGTGCCCTCTGGTTATTTAGAGAAGGTTCGGCACTCTGGAATAAGAAAGGATACGCCCTTTCGGAAATAGGTGATTATGCTGATGTGATATATAACAGAGGCTCGAACGAAGATATTGTGGATAGCGCGCATATAAGTCAATCACTCGAAGTCTCCCATGGTGGAATAAGAAACGCATTTCAGACGATGCTGCTGTTAAGATACTGGAGCGGTCCTCAACCATTTGAACTATATGCTCCACTGGTCTGTAAATCAACCGACAGGGAATCAAGGGAAACGGGCACGGATTTAGACAAAGCCTGTGCAGAGCAGTGCCAATTGAACAATGAAATACTCTGGGGATCGGGCTGCTTCAAGCAGGAAGATGCTCCAATAGGATACGAAATGCTTGACTATGATGAAGACGAGGAGGAATTTTGCGAAGGAGAAGAAGGTGATGCATGGTGTCTTTGTGTTGCCGAAAAGGAGTATTTCTGGGAGATCAACGAAGAATATAAACCTGAGGACGAATGAAAGATTTAAATTCAAAACAAGACAAAAATAAATTGAACCAACCATGCGGAGGGAACTGATGCACCGGAAAAAAGGATTTCAGCTTCCTATAAACCTACTCGTTGTGATGATCATGATAGCTATACTGGTGGGATTTCTTATTGTATTTGGTGCAAATCTGACTGGAGAAGGAGAAACTTGGATAGGAAGCGTAATGCAGTTTCTAGGAAATCTTTTGTAGATGATTTAAATGGATAAAAAAGGACTCCCGACTATGATTGTTTTTATAATTGGAGCACTTGTTATTTTGGCTGTAGCCATAACCCTTGCATTTGTTATTGAAGGCCACTCGCTCAACATAATGGACCTTCTTGTCCACAGAATCAGAGGTATGTAAAATGGCAACATTCTATGATACATCCAACATGACAAGGGACCCGCTTAAAATAGTTGGGATTGTAATAATACTCGGGATAATAATAGGATTAATTTACTATACCCTCGAACCCACGCTTGAAACTATAATGGCATATCTGGAGCTTTGACATGTCTTCAAATAAAGGAACTTCGAAGTCAACTGAAGAAACCCTTTTCCTAATGATAAAACTGGGTCTAACGCTTGTAGTTATAGTACTTCTTGTTATGCATTTTTCTGACACCGAAATCGGATGTAATAGACATAACGACAATCCAGCCGCTTGTATCAGTGACAGTAACTGCAGACCAGAAAGCACTTATTATGACGACGAAGGTGAATTTGGTGTATTTTGTAACGACGCTGTGAGAACTCCAAACCATGACTTCAACGCTGCCGAGGATCCCAACTGCTATTGTCCCGAAGGCTGGCGAGAAGTCCTTGACGAAGATTCTGTGAATTATGGCATGTGTGAGAAACCAGGTGAAGGTCATATTACATGTGACTACGTTATGGATCCCGAACCTCCAGAAAAGGATATTGCCGAAAATCACTGTCTTAAAGATGGTGAAAAACTGCAACCGGGTGAAACATGGGAAGGAGGTAACTGGTGTTGTAGTGACGAAGGTGAAAAAATAGAATGTGCATGGGAGTGGGGGTTGATATCAACATGTAGAAATCAAGGAGATTCAGATTGCCCTGGGAAAGAGTGCGGGACAAGAGGGGCTGAATGTAATTGGAGATAATTCCCTCATCTTCCATATATTAAAATTATCTTCTTAAACCATTTTAAACAAAGGAAACCATTAAAATAATATGCCCCCATGGACAAAAGGAGTCGCCCTGGGCAAGTCCCTTGGGCTCATTATCATAGTTATCCTGATGCTTCTGGTAATGGTTGTTGGC
>PWGO01000019.1 GCA_003554525.1 Syntrophomonadaceae bacterium
AAACCTGGTTTATGGAGCCTGGCTCAGGAATAAAATGTGCTAAAGTGGTGAACATAATTTAAAGAACATTGACACATAATTTAAAGATATACTTGTGTATAAAATATGGTTATGGTAAAATGTAAATCGACTGTTCAAGGTTGTATTCAAGGTTGTATTCAAGGTTGTATAGTGACAGGGAGGGGAGTTTTGTTTTATGAGTACAGTGCTTACGGTAGTACATGTATTAATAAGTGTAGGTTTAATTGCCACAGTTCTCCTTCAATCGGGGAAAAGTGCCGGTCTGTCCGGGGCTATTGACGGTGGAGCGCAGTCCTTGTTTGGCAAAAAGCAGGGCATAGATGAAAAATTGAGCAAACTTACTACAGTTTTAGCGGTAACTTTTATGTTGCTGGCCATTGTTTTAACGGTTATCCGGTGATATTAGATTAAACAAAACGGGTATAATAACGGGGGAACAGGTGGCGGACCTGTTCCTTTTAATATTATAAAAGCAGGTCGGCCACTGGTTTTTACCGGGGTGGAACATCTTTAAAGCAAAGCAAAGCTAAGCTAAGCTAAGCATAAAAAAACGGCCTGAGCAGATATGTATGGGGAGCTTATTAAGGAGGAATACAAATATGCAAAGAGAACAGGCCCTTGATTTAATGAAAAAGCATGTTAAGAACAAAAATTTGAGGAAACATATGCTGGCCACCGAGGCAGTAATGAGCCGCCTGGCCAAGGAACTGGGTGAAGATCCCGGGTGGTGGGGTCTTATTGGCCTGGTACACGACATAGATTACGATCGTACTGAAAAAGAACCGGAAAAGCATGGATTGGTAGGGGCGGAGATGCTGGAAGAAGAAGGTTGTTCTGCCGGGGTAATCGGCGCAGTAAAGGCGCACAACCCCGATTTGGGTGAAAAAAGAGACAGCTTGGCCAAGAAAGCAATTTACTCGGTAGATCCCGTTACCGGACTGGTGGTAGCTTGTGCGCTGGTTCACCCGGAGAAAAGACTGTCCGCCCTGGATGTGGATTTTATACTAAACCGTTTTAAGGAAAAAGGTTTTGCCAAGGGTGCAAATCGGGAGCAGATAAAAACCTGTGAGGAAGAACTGGGTATCCCCCTGGATAAATTTCTGGGTATTGCCCTGGAAGCCATGCAGAGTATAAGTAAGGAGTTGGGGCTATAATATGGTTATGGAATCCCGAAAGGAAAAACAAAAGCAGAAAAAAAGAAAAACCGGGAAGAAAAATACTGGTGGAACAAAAGGTTTGCCGGGCAATAAAAAACAAAACTTGACGGGCACCCTGCAGGGTAACCGAAAGGGATTTGCTTTTTTGTTGCCCGACCAGGATGATGAGGCGGATGTTTATATCCCTCCCGCGCGAGTCAAGGGTGCCATGCATGGTGACCGGGTGGTTATTGAACTGGCTGCCGGCGGCAGGGGAAAGCGCCGTGAAGGGGAAGTCATATCCATACTGGAAAAAGAGACGCCTCGCCTGATAGGTACTTTTGTCCATAAGCAGGGGAAAAACTGGGTGCTTCCTGACGAAAGTCGCTTTTACGGCTCTATCAGGATTCCCGGAAAAAGCAAAATGGACGCCGAAGAAGGTGACAAGGTGGTAGTTCAGATAGAAAGAAACAAAAAACAGGACCGGGAATTAAAGGGTGCGGTAATAGAAAACCTCGGCAAGGCGGACGCCCCTGGAGTAGACGTGCTTGGGGTTATGAAAAAATATTCCCTGTCTGCCGAATTTCCCAACAAAGTTCAAAAAGAGCTGAAACGTATTATTCGAGAGGATGATATCTCCCTTAAAGCCCAGGAAGAAAACCGGCGGGACCTGAGAGATAAGCTTATTGTTACCGTAGATCCCGAAGATGCCAAAGATATGGACGACGGCATTTCCCTGGAAAAGCTTCCCGGGGGAGGCTACCGCCTGGGTGTGCATATAGCGGACGTGAGCAATTACGTCAGGGAAGGTAGCGCACTGTATAAAGAAGCTTTAAGAAGGGGAACCAGCGTATACCTGGTGGACCGGGTGGTACACATGTTGCCCCCGGAGCTTTCCCAGGACCGCTGCAGCCTGCGACAGGATGAAGACCGGCTGGCTTTAAGCGTGGAAATAGAAGTAGATGAAAATGGCAGGACAAAAGATTACAGTGTATTCCACAGCATGGTAAGGATTGGGCATGGCCTGGCCTATTCTCAAGTGGAAGAAGTGTTGCAGGGAACTTCCAACTTGCCTGCTTCCACACAGGAGATGTTAAAGACTATGGATGAACTGGCCAGGAAGTTAAAAACAGTTCGTTTGCAGCAGGGGGCCCTGGACCTGGACATACCAGAGCCGCACATAGAACTTGATGAAGAGGGAAAACCGGTTTCCATCAGGCGCAAGCAAGCAGGCCGATCGGAATCTATTATCGAAGAGTTTATGCTTATGGCCAACCAGGCGGTGGCGGAATATCTGCATAGCCGGGAGCTTCCTCTCCTGTACCGGATTCATCCCCGGCCGGAAGAAGAAAAGATGATTACCTTTAAAAATATATTAAGCATGCTGAATATAAAAGTGCCCGGCAACTCGGACAGTATAAGTTCTTTTCAGCTCCAGAAAGTTATAGACCAGGTTAAGGGGCAGCCGGGAGAAACTACGGTAAACTACCTTCTTTTGCGTTCCCTGTCCCAGGCGCGTTATAGTGCTGTACTGGATTCTCATTATGGGCTGGGAATGGAATGTTACACGCATTTTACTTCTCCCATACGCCGCTTTCCCGACCTGATAAACCACCGGGTTTTGAAAGCTCATTTAAAGGGAGAGATGGAGGGAGAAAAAGCAGCCCAACTCAAAGAAGAGCTTCCCCAGGTTGCCGAAAACTGTTCCCAGCAGGAGAGAAAGGCCCTGGAAGCGGAAAGGGAAAGCCAGGATATTAAAAAAGTAGAATACATGTTGGGCCAGGAAGGTAATATATTTGAAGGAAACGTAAGCGGTATAACTTCTTTTGGGATGTTTGTGGAGTTGGATAACACCGTGGAAGGGATGGTAAGTTTAAGTGATATGGATGATGATTACTATGTATTCTGGGAAGAATGGCTTGCCCTGATTGGTGAAACTACCGGCCGCAGGTTTCGGCTGGGAGACCGGGTTAAAATTGAAGTAGCCCGGGCCAGCCTGGAAGAAGGTATAGTCAATTTTTATTTGCTGGGTAAAGCAGGACCGGAGGTGTAAATAACAGATGGAAGAGGATATCAAGGTAGTAGCCAGGAACCGCAAAGCGTTTCACGATTTTGATATAGAGGAAAAATTTGAAGCTGGCATTGTGCTTAAAGGGACGGAAATAAAATCCGTCCGGAATGCCCGGCTGAACTTGAAAGACAGCTACGCCAAGGTTGAAAACGAGGAAATTATTTTGTATAATATGCATATAAGCCCTTATGAACAAGGCAATCGCTTTAATCACGATCCCGAAAGGCCGCGCAAGCTTCTCATGCATCGGCGCGAGATTGACCGGTTAAGAGGCAAAACCCAGGAAAAAGGATATACCCTGGTTCCCACCAGGGTATATATATCCCGTGGATTGGCTAAAGTAGAGCTGGGCCTGGCCCGGGGCAAGAAGGTATACGACAAGAGAAAGGACATCGCCGAAAAAACGGCCAAACGCGAAATGGAAAGAGCCATGAAAGAAAAGCAGCTGGGTAAGCCGAGGTAGTTAGAAAAAAGTAGTTAAAAGAAAATAGTTAGAAAAAGGTAGTCAAACATGGGGGCGTCAGGATTCGACGGGGGTGAGAAGTGCAGGAACTGCGAGCCCAGGACCATGAGACCTGGTAAAAACATGGATGGCTAATAAATGCCGACGATAACGTAGCACTCGCTGCGTAAATAACCGCAGCGCGCCCCTCCTTTCCCTGCCCGGGGGAAAGGGCAGGGGTGTCATAAAACCGGGCTACCGGAACAACGGTCGCCCCACCGCTGTTTCGGGAAACTAAAGAGGGCTGGCGTCAGGGAACCCTGCTCCGGGGGGATCCTGGCGTGAGAAAATAATACCGGGGCTACGCTCGTAGAGGTTCTTGTATTTACACCTCCGGACGCGGGTTCGATTCCCGCCGCCTCCACCATAGAATTCTTAATATATGAAGTGATATTCAGAAAAGATAGTTTTAATTTTAGAGGGGTATTCTTATGGAAACGGAAATACTAAAAAGAATAACTGTCAACCCTGTAATTTTTAATGGTAAACCAATAATCAGAGGATTACGAATTAAAGTAGAAAACGTGCTTGCTTTATTAGAACAAGGTTTATCATTTGACGAGATCTTGGAAGAATACCCGGATCTTGAGGAAAAAGATATAAGAGCTTGTGTTTTATTTGCACGTATGCTAGTGGCTAATGAAGAAATTTTTGAGCTAAATTTGGAGAAATCAGGGTGAAATTTTTAATTGACGTTTGCACAGGTAGATCTTTAACAAATTGGCTAACTAGTAAAGGCTATGATGTAAAAGAAATAAGAGATGAAGACAACTCGATTGAAGATGAGCAAATTATTAATATAGCTTCTGCTGAAGATAGAATTATAATAACTGTTGATAAGGATTTTGGTGAGCTCTTTGTTTTATATAAAAGCATGAATGTTGTATAATCCGACTCCCTGATGTTACCCCGGCAAAAAGAATTAATAAGAATTAAAATGATAGAAGAAATCATAACGAATTATTCTTCGTATTTAGTTGCAAATTGTATTATTACAGTTACTGAAAACAGAATTAGAATCAGAAGCAAGTAATCAAGAGGTGTTTTAAAAAGCAAGCATTTTTTGTTATGTTCATATCTTAAAAGATGTGGATCAATTTTTCTTGAAAAACCCCCCGCAGGTAAGGACGGGTTTTTTTATTTTGCACTGTTTAATGTGGTAAAATAACATTATACAGGGCTTGCAGGGTTGAGTTGAAGCGTTATCGGTATAACCTTAATTTTATTTTGCAGGAGGCGCTATTTCTGTGGAAAATGAATTCCTGCCCGTATCCCGGGAAGACATGGAAGAACGCGGTTGGAACAGGCTCGATATTATAATCATAAGCGGGGATGCCTACGTGGACCATCCCTCTTTTGGTGCCGCACTTATAGGTCGTTGGCTGGAAGCCCACGGTTTCAAGACGGGTATAATTCCCCAACCCGACTGGCGCAACCTGCAGGATTTTAAAAAGCTGGGCAGGCCGCTGCTTGGCTTCCTGGTTACCGGTGGCAACATAGATTCCATGGTAAACCACTATACTGTGGCCAAAAAGCGCAGGGAAAAGGATGACTACTCCCCTGGCGGAAAAACGGGCCTTCGCCCGGACCGGGCCGCCATAGTTTACGCTCAAAAAGCCCGGGAAGCCTATAAAAGAGTGCCCGTTATACTGGGTGGTCTGGAAGCCAGCCTGCGCCGCCTGGCCCATTACGACTACTGGGAGGACCGGGTGCGCCGTTCCATTCTCCTGGATGCAAAAGCGGATGTTCTCCTCTACGGGATGGCTGAGAATCCGGTATTAGAGATGGCAGAAGCTCTAAGGAGCGGGCTTTCTGTAAAAGATATAACCTTTATTAAGGGAACCGTATACAGGGCTGACCAGGTGGACCACCTCCCGGAAGCGGAGGTGCTGCCTTCTTACGACGAACTTTTAGAATCCCCAAAGCGTTTTGCGGAAAGCTTTATGCTCCAGTACCGAAACACAGACCCTATCAACGCCCTGCCCCTGGTTGAACCGTACCGCCATACTTTTGTAGTGCAGAATCCCCCCGCGGAACCCCTTTCCACGCCGGAACTGGACAGCGTTTATGAGCTTCCCTTTACCAGGGGATATCACCCCATGTATGAAAAAGAAGGCGGGGTTCCCGCACTTAAAGAGGTAAAATTCAGCCTGGTAAGCAGCAGGGGATGTTTTGGAGGATGCAGCTTTTGTTCGCTGCACTTCCACCAGGGAAGAAGGGTGCAACCGCGGAGTATCCCTTCGGTCGTGGAAGAAGCCAAAAAACTTACCCGCCTTCCCGGATTTAAAGGGTATATCCACGATGTTGGCGGTCCCACGGCCAACTTCCGCCACCCGGCCTGCGAAAAGCAGAAGAAGTACGGGGTCTGTAAAGAAAGAAAGTGCCTTTTTCCAGAACCATGCCCTAACCTGGTGGTAGATCACTCTGATTACTTCAAGCTCCTGCGGAAGTTGCGAAACCTGGAAGGGGTAAAGAAAGTTTTTATCCGATCCGGCATACGATATGATTACCTGGTTTACGACCGGGAAGAATTCCTGGAGGAGCTCTGCCGGAATCATGTTAGCGGGCAGCTCAAGGTAGCCCCCGAGCATATTTCTCCCCGGGTGCTGGATAAAATGGGTAAACCGGGGCGAAAGGTGTACGAAAAATTTGTCAAGGCATACCAGAAAGTCAACCAAAAGTACGGGTTTAAACAGTACCTGGTTCCCTATCTAATGTCCGGGCACCCCGGCTCCACCTTGCAGGAGGCTCTGGAATTGGCGGAATACCTGCGGGAAATGGGACATACCCCGCAGCAGGTGCAGGATTTTTACCCTACCCCCGGTACCCTTTCCACCTGCATGTATTACACTGGTCTGGACCCCCGCACCATGGAAAAGGTTTATGTCCCCCGGTCTCTCCGGGAAAAGGCCATGCAGCGGGCCCTGCTCCAGTACCGCAACCCCAAAAACTACCGGCTTGTATACGAAGCCCTGCAGAAAGCGGGCCGGGAAGACCTGATAGGCTACGGCAAAAAGTGCCTCATCCCCCCTCCCCGGAAGAGGCGGAAGGCTTCCAGATAGGAGAACACTACAACACAAAGCTACTCTACAAATTTTAATTCGCTTCTTTTCACCAGGTTGTTTGTCACTGCAAATACAGCCAGTAACACCGTGCTGGAAACTTGGGTTTGGTCGCCTTTTTTAAACTGGCTGGTGGGGGCACTAATATAATTAAAACACCTGTCCATATTATGAAAGAATTCTTCTGGCGTATAGTTGACGATACCTTTAGCCGAATCAGACAGCTACTACTACAGTTTTGTTAGTAATCTTGTGTATAACAACGTAGTGCTGGATGTATTGTTCAGTGATTCAAAGGTCCTTCTTTCCTAAAAAGTCATGTGTTTCTTTTAGGCCGTCAACACTAAAAGCAATGGCCCACCAGGTAACTAACCGCCAAACGGGGATTTAAATATCCTCGTTTTTTTGTAGTGATAAAACGCTTGAAGTTCTTGTATATGTAAATTAAAAATACTCTGCTTGTAGTAATAAAATTAGTTTTGACAAAATAGAGGTTATCGATTAAAATATAACCAAACAGGTTACAATTATCCGAGAAGTAGCGGGAAGGTTTAAGGAAGAGCTAGGCTAGGGTAGGGTAGGGTAGGGTAGGGTAGGGTAAAGATTGGTTGACGCTTTAACTGTTACTGGCGCAGTTATCTTGATTAAATTATAAAGTAAAGGGAGCGGGGATGATGAAGGTAGGTATTTTAAGGACGGTAGCACAGGTATTTTTTTTAGCGGCATTTGTATTTCTAATTGCGCAGGGAAGCGTGCAGGCCTGGATATTATTTTTGGGCCTGGGGTTGCTGTTGTCTTTTTTAATTGGCAGGGGTTACTGCGGTTGGGTTTGCCCAATGGGTGTCCTCATGAGGGCACAGACCTGGTTTTACCAAAAAATAGGCAAAACCAGAATAAGGATATCCCGCTTAAAAGAAGATTCCCGCTCAAAGATTGTGATAACAGGATTGAGGTTCCTTATGGTAGCTGCGTTTATTGCAGCTATGGTAGCAGTAAGAGGGTTGGGTGTGCAAATCAATGTAATACTCTACCTGGTAATCGTGGGCGTGTTTGTTTCGTTTTTATTTTATGAAGATTTTTGGCACAGGATATGCCCGCACGGGGCTGTCATGGCTGTTACCGCCAGGCCGGCAATTTGGGGCATCAAAGTAGATGAAGCTAAGTGCACGGGGTGCGGCCGCTGCGAAAAGGCCTGTCCTTCCCAGGCAATTTACAGGCCGGATAACCACAAAAAAAGGGCCATCAATAATAAAGAGTGCCTGGTTTGTTTTGAATGCTATAAAGCCTGCCGGGAAGAAGCTATAAGCTATGGTAAATTTTAGCTCAGGGCTGTGGCGGACTGCGGGGTTCAAAGATAAAATTGACCCCGACAGGGGCAAGGGAGTGTGTCCGGTGTTTAAAAATTAAAGGCGGAACAAGATAATTACCAACTTGATAGGAAATCCCAAGGGGAAAACCGGTTATCCGGGTTGGTATTGTGTTTGGCAAGATAAAATTAAGAAGGCAATGAAAGGAGAGGTAATTTATGAGCATGTTTTGTTATCAGTGCCAGGAGGCGGCGCGAGTGTAAGTTTTCTTTCTGTAGGGGGTTCACCCCTCCGACGGTTCTTTAAACGCAAGGATTTCTTTAGCCGGTGTCCTGTTTCCGGTGCAGCTAATTTTTCTGGGGCCGTCTATAAATTTAATATTAAAGCCGAGTTCCAGGTAGAGATTGATGATTCGATCTGTGCCCTGGTTGGAGGTTGCAACGGGGCCGGGATGTGCTGCCAGCCATTGGGCCAGCCTTACCTGGTCACCCCAGGGAAAGCCTCCCCCGGTGTACTGCTGAAACTCCACATCGTAAGGGGGGTCGGCGTAAATAAAGTCATCTTTTTTTATCGCCATTTTTTCAAAGTCCCCGCAGATAAATTTCCAGCCTGCCAAAATACTCCGGTAGGGGTAAAAATTGTGGCGGTAGTTTATGTTGCGGTATTTCCCAAATGGTACGTTAAACTTACCTTTCCGGTTGAATCGGCATAATCCGTTGTAACCGGTCCGGTTTAAGTAGTAGAAAAGTTCTGCGGTTTCCCGGGAATTTTCTTTGCTTTCTTCCAGGAGCTGATTAAATCGGGACCGGTGGCGGTAGTAAAGCTCTTCATCGTTTTCCATGGTAATATTTATATACAGGCCCCGCCGCAGCCAGGCGAAAAAGTTAATCAGGCACGGGTTAATATCATTTAGAAGGGCTTTTTCCGGCATAAGGCCCAGGGTTACTGCCAGGCCTCCGCAGAATGGTTCTACCAACCTTTTATTGCTGTACGGCTGCCACAGTGGTTCAAGAAAAGGCACCAGCCACCGTTTACCCCCGGCCCATTTGAGGGGCGGTTTTTCTAAGACCCTTTTCATTGTGGTTCCCTCCCTCTTAAAGTTTTTAATCGCCCTGGATAGTTAACTTATTTGCTTTTACCGTTACTTACAGGAGGGCTAATATTGTGCTTTTGTATAAAATAATTCACCGTGGTTATAAAGATATCCTTTAACAAAAATGCAATTAATTAAAGCTTTGCCCCCCAGGTTTTCAGCGTTATTTTCAGCGTTATATTGAAAAAAGTTTGTATAATTTCTTGCATTCTTTTAATATATGTGGTATGGTTGCTTTATACTACCCGAGCAGGGGAAATTTATTAGGAGGTATGTTTTTAAGATGCAAGGTAATGTTAAGTGGTTTAGTGCAGAAAAAGGTTATGGATTTATCGAAGTAGAAGGGGAAAAAGACGTATTTGTTCATTACTCCCAGATTCAGGAAGAAGGCTTCAAGAGCCTGGAAGATGGACAGAAGGTGGAATTTGAAGTTGTTGAAGGAAACCGGGGCCCGCAAGCGGCCAATGTTATAAAGCTGTAGAAAAGAAGTGCGCCAGTTTTAGCTGTAAAGAAATTTTGTTAAAAAAAGCCGGCAAAAACCCGGCTTTTTTTAACAGGTTTACAGGTTTATGCAATAGTTTTACTATCTGACAGTTATACAGCCTGTTTGTCAGGCAGGTATTTTATATAAAGATTGGTTTCCAGGCAAAATATTTGTGGAGGTAATTGTTTTACTCATGATACTAATAATATAATTTGTCTTAAAAATATACCATAAAATTAAAAAAATGATAAAATGAAAATAAAGGAGTATTGGCCATGGCTTTTAAAAAAATAGTTTTAATTGAACCGGAAGCTCCCGGGGATCATGTTTATAGTTTTGTTAGGATGCCCCGGTTGGGGTTACCTCTTTTGGGAGCTCTTTTGGAAGAAAAAGGTTACCAGGTTGATGTTTTTGTAGGAAAGAGAAAAAATTTGCCCCGTGATGTTTTACTGGGGGCGGATCTGGTAGGTGTATCTACTACATCTTCTACCAGCTATGAAGCATACCGCATTTCCCGCTATTTGAGGAATAACGGTATTCCTGTGATTATAGGTGGGATTCACGCTACCTTTCTACCTGATGAAGCCATGCAGTATGCGGATTATGTAATCCGTGGAGAAGCGGAGTATTCTTTTACGGCTCTTTTAGAAGCATTGAATGAAGGGAATCCCCCGGAAAGTGTTCCTGGCCTGTCTTACTGGAAGGGCGATGAGGTAGTGCATAATACCGGGAATAATTGTTGGACTGAAGTAAACAGCTTACCTTCTCCCGATCTTTCCCTTATCAAAAATTACGAGCAGCAGGAACTGCGGGTTTACCCGTTGATGACTTCCCGTGGATGTCCTTACGACTGTTCTTTTTGCAGTGTAACCTCCATGTTTGGACGCGGGTTTCGTTTCAGGGATAATGAGCTCATGGTAAAAGAGCTGGAAAAATACCATGGACACAATGTATTTTTTGTAGACGACAATTTTGCGGCTAATCTCAAGCGCACCAAAGAAATGCTAAGAATGATGCTGGAGCGAAATATATCTTTGAATTGGTGGGGAGCCCAGGTAAGGACTGAGGTAGCCAGAGACCAGGAACTTATGGATTTGATGCAAAAAACCAACTGCGGGCAGGTATATATAGGTTTTGAATCTATCAACCCGGAAACCTTGGAAGGTTACAACAAGAAACAGGATATAGAGGAAATAAAAGAGTCTGTCAAGAAATTCCACAGCAAGGATATAAGGGTGCACGGGATGTTTGTATTTGGAGGAGACGGAGATACCAGGGAAACCATTCGGGAAACAGTAGATTTTGCTTTAAGAGCCCGTATAGACACGGTTCAGTTCTTGATCTTAACCCCACTTCCCGGCTCCCGCCAGTTTGATCAGATGGTGGAGGAAAATCGCCTGCTTACCCGCAACTGGGAGTTATACGACGGACACCATGTTGTATTTAAGCCCAAGAAGATTTCCGCAGAAGAACTGCAGGAGGAAACAGTTAAGGCGTATAAAAAGTTCTATTCTTTCTGGAACTGGTGGAACAACGTAACTTTAACCGGGATATCTTCTGCTTTATACCGGGGTATCGGGTGGTGGATTGTCCGCCGCTGGGAAAAGCAGAACCGGTGGTTTAAACCGGTGCTGCGCTCTTACCTGGGCCAAGATTCGTTTCTGCCGGAGAGCGGAACCATCCTGAAACGAAGAATAAAAGCTTTCAAATATCGCCGGGTGGGTCCCTTTAAAGAAAACCTGATGCAAATTTATTTGTCTCACCGGGAAGGTGTTTTTTACCTGAACATTAAGGGAGTAATAAATAAAAATACTCTAAAAGCCCTGTATCGGGAAGTTAACCGCACGGTACCCGGCAGGTATTTTGACCTGGTAATAAAAACAGAAGGGATAAAATTTACCTCGGAAAAAGCTGCTAAAAAGTTTTCTCATATGCTAAACAACCTGGGGGACCGGGCGCGGCAGTTAAAAGTAGTGTGCCGGGTAGAAGACGAAATGCAGAAACTTGCGGAAAAGAATAGCTCTTCTACTCTTCCCAGGTTTGACCTGACTCTGGACAGCAAGTGATATTTCTTCCGGTGATAAACAACCACTCTGGTGCAGGGTAAGTATAAAAATTGCAGCGGCCTTTTTAACAGGCCGCTTTGCTGTATTTATAAAATTTAGAAGAGTGCCTTTTAAATCTTAGAAGGAGATTGTAAGGTACGCCGAGAAAATATATTTTGGAGAAAACAAGTGCAGGAGGTGTAGTGCTTGGATTATTTATATTTCCCGGGGTGTACTTTAAAAGGTAGTTCAGCCTGGCAAATGGAAAACACCGCCCTTGAAGCCGTGGCATGCCTGGGATTGAATTTACAGGAACTTAAACAGTGGCAGTGCTGTGGGGCGGTTTATCCTCTTTCGGAGGAAGAGATTATAACCCTGGTATCGCCCGCAAGGGCCTTGTACGCTGCAGCAGAAAGCGGCAAGCCCCTGGTTTCATTGTGTTCTGCCTGCCACCACGTATTAAAACGGACCCAGGTAAGACTTTTAAATGATAAAGAAACACGGGAAAAAATTAGCTGTTATTTGGAAGAAGATTATCCTGGAGAGGCCCGGGTCCTGCATTATCTGGAACTCCTGCGTGATGAAGTGGGTTGGCAGGCTCTAAAGGAAAAAGTAAAAAACCCCTTGCAGGGCCGCCGCATTGCTGCCTATTACGGTTGTATGTTGCTGAGGCCTTCGCGGGAAATGTGTTTTGACAACCCGGAAAGGCCCCGTATCATGGAAGATTTTATAAATATTCTTGGTGCGGAAGTGGTTAATTATCCTTTCCGTATAAGGTGCTGCGGAGCTTACCTGGCGGTTACGGAGAACCGGGTAGCGGAAGATGCCTCCAGAAAAATTGTAAAAATGGCGCTGGATTCCGGTGCCGAAGAAATGACCACCGCCTGCCCGCTGTGCCGGTACAACCTGGAAAAAACCCCCGAGGCTAAACAGGGGAAAGTTAAAATATCTTATTTCAGTGAGCCGTTATCTGAGGCCCTAAACCTGGAAGTACAGGAGGTTAAGCCGTAATGGGAAAACCGGTTAATACGAGTGACCGTCTGCTTGCGGAGATAAAAGAACGCAGTGGCCAGGAGGTTAATGCCTGCATACAGTGTGGCAAATGTACTGCCGGGTGCCCTATGGTGGAAGCTATGGATTTGCTTCCCCGGCAGGTAATGCTGCTTTTGCAGATGGGAAATGAAAAAGAAGTGGCAGTCAGCAGAACCCCCTGGGTTTGTGCTTCCTGTTTCACCTGTGGCGCCAGGTGCCCGCGGGACCTTGATTTATCAAGTATTATGGAGGCGGTTCGGTTAAAAGTACTTCGCCCGCGCGATGCAAAGGTTTTGAGTCCGGGAGATTTGTCGGTGGAAATGCTTAAGGAGCTGCCGCAGCAAGCCCTGGTAAGTGGTTTCAGGAAATTTTCGCGTTAGTAAGGAGAAGCCTGCGGCAGAGAAGTATAAAAAAAACAGAGGTAATAACTTTCCGCCTGGTGGGAAGTTGTAAGAAAACCCCCCACCTTTAATTTTTTCCCCCCCAGGCTAACCCAGTTACACACTTGACACCGGAGGTAAGAATAACCGTCCGCCAGCGGAACAACACTACTTGTCTTGCCGGGGTCAAGTGTGTAATTGGGTCAGGGAGGAATTAAAGAGGGGGTTATTTTCTAAGCTTTCACACCGTGAGTAGTTACTGTATTGGAATCTAAAGAAGCTAAAAAGCTGCTTTAGCGTTTTGAACTTCAACTTTACTTGGAATACACCCCCAATATAAAGGAGGCCTATCCATGTACGCGGTGCCAGGTGAAAAGTTGCCTGAAGTATGGAAGCGTTTAAACGAATATGGTTCTCTGTACGTGCCCGCAAGTGTTAACGGCCCGGTGGGCGGTGGCGAGGTGGTATTTAAAGAATGGGAGAAAGGGACGGCGGTTTGCCTGGATTATATTAATACTGTATTGCCCGCCAGCAGCTTGTTTCTTCCTTGTCCGGCAAGTGAGTTGTACTTGAATTACCGTAACTCCGGTTACTCCCCTCCTTTGGGAGAAACTGCAGGGGGAGGAGAGGAAAATAAAAAGCGGTTTGTATTTGGGGTAAGGCCGTGCGATGTGAAAGCGCTGCAGCTTTTGGACCCGGTTTTTGAGGGGGAGGCGGAAGGCAATTATTATCTGGAATTGCGGAAGAATACTACTGTTATTTCGCTGGTGTGCAAAAAAATGGGCAGTGAATGTTTTTGTGGCTCCTGGCAGATAAACCCTTGTAAGGCCCCGGGAGCGGACCTGGAAGCTGTTTTTATGGAGGAAAAATTATATTTACGGGTTCTAAGTGAAAAAGGAGAAATGCTGGTATCTTGTTTAATGGACTTGTTGCAGGTAGTAGAATATCCACGTCTGGAACTGGTAGAAGCCCCGGGGGATTTAAGAACGGGAGTTATATCCGAAAAGCTGGAGAGCAAGTTTGAAGACCCGGTATGGGAAAAATGGCATATAAGGTGTACAAACTGCAGAAGGTGTACTGCTGTATGCCCCACCTGTTATTGTTTCTCACTTGGCAGTGGAGGCGTGGGAGAAAAAGGATTGTACGATTGCTGCCGGGATACCGGGCAGGAAGAATACCTGACCGGCGAAGAAGTGCTAAAGGACTCACAGGTTGCGGCCAAAGAAAGGCTGCGTAACCGCTACTTGCATAAACTTTGTTATCATCCGCTGGCTTACGGAAAACCTGCCTGCACGGGTTGCGGAAGATGCTTCCGTCAGTGCCCGGTTAAGCCTGATATGGAAAGAAGCGTCCAGTTTTTCGGATATGATTTTGAGGTATGAAGATTGCCCGGTATCTAAATTTTATATATAATATTAATGTTCAGTCAGGTCCCTTTGGCAGTAATTAATTATAATATTTGAGGTTGTTAAATGGAAGCCATGGAAAATGAAGTTTTATACTTGCTTAACCAGGGGCTTAAAGTATCAATAATGGGCCTGGTGGCATATTTCAGTGGCCTGCTGGTGAAACACAGGCAGGTAAAGGTTAATTATACTCGAAAGATAAATCACTTTGTGCTTGTTTTTATACCTCCTTTTATTGATATAGTTCTGGATTATGGAGAAAATGGCTTTGAAGTTGTAGGTTATGTTATGGCGTTGGCAGCGCTTTTTGTATTTACCAGGCCGATGCGAGAAAAATTTCCTGTATTTGATTTGATGTTTAGTTCATTTGACCGTCCTGAAGATCGCCCTTTTACGTTGCTTTGGCTTTTTACTCAGCTGCTGGCGTGCTACGTGGTAGTTGGCGCCATGGCTTATTTATACGAATTTTACGGTCTTCCGGAGGAATTAATACTTATACCCGTGCTTATCGGCGGTATTGGGGACGGCCTGGCCGAGCCGGTAGGTGTGCGGTTTGGCAGGTGCCGTTACCGGAGCCGGGCCCTTTTTACGGGCCGGGAATATGTCCGCACCCTGGAGGGCAGCGCGGCTGTTTTTATTACCAGTATAGCAGTTGTGGCCCTGTTTCACCCGGTATTTTCTACCACGCAATTTATTGTTTCCCTGGGACTGGTTCCGGTGGCAATGACACTGGCCGAGGCTTTTTCTCCGCATACCTGGGATAACCCGTTTATTTTTCTGGTTGGCTACCTGGTTTTATTTGGTATATATTTCATATAGGCAAGTTGTGCCAAAAAGTGATAAACTTTGTTTTAAAAGGGGGGTGCCGGTTTGTACCAGGAATACATCAGGGATCTGCTGCAGCAGGTTCGTGACAAAAATATCTCTACAGAAACTGCGCTGGAAAAATTCAAGAACCTTCCCTATGAAGAGATGGGGTTTGCCAAGCTGGATCACCACCGGCAGATCAGGCAGGGATTTCCCGAAGTTATATACTGCCCCGGGAAAGAGAAAGAACAGGTGGTGGAGATAGCAAAACGCCTGGTTGATTCGCGTTCTACGGTTTTGGCTACAAGGGCTACAGAGGAAATTTATACAGAACTAAGAAAAGAGTTTCCCCATGCGGAATACCACCGGGCGGCAGGAGCGGTGGTTATAAGAAGTGGGGAAGCGCTGTCCGGGGTGGGGCTGGTGGCAGTGGTGTCCGCCGGCACAGCGGACATCCCTGTTGCAGAAGAAGCCGCCCTTACTGCAGAGCTGGTAGGGGCACGGGTGGATAAAATATTTGATGTGGGAGTTGCGGGCATTCACCGGCTGCTAACCCATGGAGAGAAAATCAGGAAAGCGCGGGTGGTAGTAGTAGTTGCGGGCATGGAAGGTGCCCTGGCCAGCGTAGTGGGGGGGCTGGTAGAGCGCCCGGTGGTGGCGGTTCCCACCAGTGTAGGTTACGGGGCCCATTTTAATGGCCTGGCTCCGCTGTTGACCATGTTGAATAGCTGTGCCACGGGTGTTACCGTGGTAAATATTGATAATGGCTTTGGAGCCGGTTACGCGGCGGCGTTAATAAACCGGCTGGGGGAGGTTCACAGTTGAGAGATTACGGAAACCCTCAGGCGAATAATTCGCCGGGGGATTTACTTTACCTGGATTGTTTCAGCGGTATAAGCGGGGATATGTTTCTGGGGTCGCTTTTGGATTTGGGGCTCTCCCTGGAGGAGTTGCAGGAAAAGCTTTCTTATCTGGAAGTATCCGGTTACCGGCTGCAGTCCCGGAAAATTACGCGGTACGGGATAAGCGGCACCGGTTTCGAGGTAATTATTAAAGAAGCTCCACCCGTGAGGCGGCCCGCTGATATTGATAATATTATTCATAAGAGCGATTTGGCGCAGAAAGTAAAGGAAAGATCGCTGCAAGCTTTCCGGCTGCTGGGAGAAGCGGAAAGTTCTGTTCACGGGGTGCCCCCGGAAGAAGTGCACTTCCATGAAATAGGGGCTGTAGACACTGTAGTTGATATTGTAGGTGGTGTGGTAGCCCTGGATCTTCTGGGAATAGAAAAGGTAATCAGTTCACCGGTGCCGCTGGGAAGAGGACAGGTGGAGATGGAGCACGGAACTTACCCCCTGCCCGCCCCGGCTACCGCTGCACTGCTGGCTAAAATGAACCTTCCTGTTTACGGCGTGGAATCTGTGGGTGAGCTGGTAACCCCTACCGGTGCGGTATTGCTGGCGGTGCTGGTTGATGAGTTTGGGGAAATGCCTTACTTTTATCCCCGGGCCGTAGGTTACGGCCTGGGAAAAAAGGATTTTGGTTATCCCAATTTGCTCCGGGCCTGGGTGGGTGCTGCGCAACAGGGAAGGGAGCTATTGAACCTGGAAGAAGAAAGCGCGGAAATTATTGAAGCAAATATAGATGATTTAAGCCCGGAAATTGCCGGGCATGTCCTGCAAAAGCTACTTCAGGAAGGAGCCCTGGATGCCTACTACACCCCCGTGCAGATGAAAAAGAGCAGGCCCGGGATAAAGCTTTCAATAATATCGCCGCCTTATTTAAGCGGTAGGCTTGTAGAACTGGTGTTCCGGGAAACTTCTACCCTGGGCTGCAGAATTACAGAATCGCGCAAGATAATGTTGCCCCGAAGGGTGGATAAAGTGGAAACCCCGTGGGGGACGGTCAGGGTTAAAGTAGCCGGAGAAAAAGGAGAAATCCGTCATTTTTCTCCGGAATACGAAGATTGCCTGGAAATCTCCAAAAGGCAGGCCGTGCCTTTAAAAGATATTTACCGTCAAGTGGAGATAAATTTTTTTATGAAGGATAAACCACATAATGGTTAACTTTATCTTCCTTTAGTTAATTTTTCTTTATGGTACAGCTGTGGTATAGTATAAAAGAGGCAAGATATTTGTCAAGACTGAGCGTTTACTGAATAGAATAATTTGTGAAATGGAGATGTGGTATAATGTCCGGATTGGTTGCTGTGCTGGGGAGCAGTAAGGATAACGAAGTAGTACTTAAATCTATGGCTGACAGGCTACGTTTTAGGGGTCCTTACCTGAGGAAAGAAATTGTCTCCCCCCGGTACTGCATGGGCTGCCTGGATAACAAGCCTTCGTTAAAAGATGAGAGCCCCCGGGCTCCTGTGGTTCTGGACGGGTATATTTATGTAGTCCAGGATGATAATACCTACAGCGGTTACGAAGGTGAAGAAAGGATAATGAAACTCTGGAAGGAATATGGCAGTGATCTTTTTCAGTATATGGAGGGGGAATTTACTTTTGCCCTGGAAACACCGCAGGGAAACATATTAATAGCCAGGGATCCCCTGGGGGTAAAGCCGCTTTATTACGCCGCCGGTGTGTCGGAGGTTTACTTTGCTTCCGAGATCAAAGCCCTGGTAGAGACAGGTCTTCCTATATACGAAGTTCCTCCCGGAAGTTACAGTATTAACGGAAGGGAATGGATAAGTTTCTATGAGGTGTCCGTTATAGATGAAGACAAAGATTTTATTTTGGAAAATACGGAAAAAAAGCTGCAGGATATAATGTTTCAATCTATCAGGGAAAAAATTCATACGGAATCGCGCTTTGGTGTTTATTTAAGCGGAGGCCTGGATAGCAGTGTGATTGCCAGTATAGCTACAGAAGTAAGCCCTACCCCAATAACCACGTTTACCGTAGGGATAAAAGGAAGCCAGGACGTGGATTTTGCCCGCCAGGTAGCGGAAAAGATTGGTTCCAAGCACCACGAGTACATTTATGACCTTGAAGAAATCCTGGAGGTGCTCCCCGATGTAATTTATCACCTGGAATCCTTTGATTGTGCATATGTTCGCTCTTCGATACCCAATTTTATTGGGGCCCGGTTGGCCAAAGAAGAAGGGCGGGAAGTGCTGTTGACGGGAGAAGGAGCAGATGAGATATTTGCCGGTTATTCGTATTTAAAACAGCTGGATACCTCCCGGGATATTAACAGGGAAATTTCCGGGTTCATTAAAAATTTAAGTTCTACCGGACTGCAGAGGGTAGACCGCATGAACTCGGCTCACGGTTTGAAGTGCAGGGTGCCTTTTTTAAAAACTTCACTGGTTGAATTGACCTTGAAGATGCCCTTGAAGTGGAAGTTAAAAGGCTATGAAAAGGATCCGTTAGACAAATGGATTTTGCGCCGGGCTTTTGAAAGCTACTTGGGAGAAAAAGTGGCCTGGAGGGAAAAACAGCAGTTTGACCAGGGCTCTGGCTCTTCCAACCTGCTGGCGGAGGTAGCGGAAAGAGAAATAACGGACGAAGAATTTGCCAGGGAAGCTAAAGAAGTAAGTATACCGGTTAGAAACAAAGAAGAGTTATATTATTATCGGATTTTCAGGAATTTTTATCCCGAAGAAATACTTCCGCTGGTAGGCAGGTGGGCCAGGACAAGTTAATATATGGTACCTGTAACTTCTCAGGGTGAGATCAGGGTGTTGATTTTTTATCTTAATCTCTGTTAAAATAAGTTGAGTGTAATTGCCTGGGTAGTTAAATCAGGTTTTAAAAGAAGGTGTTCTCAAATCCTTTAAACCAGTCCGGAGAGGCTGGAAAGGAGTTTTTCATGAAGCCAATAGCCAAAAAATCAATAATGATATATGCAACATGTAGCCTCCTTTATCCTGTAAAAGGGATTAGGAGGCTATTTTTTATTAACTGTTGGATTTTGTCCAGGAAATGGAGAATAAATTGTTATAACTTGATTAGCAAACACAATTGTTTTGATGCTGTGCCTGCGGGGATGGCTTGAGCGTCACCGGAACGAAGCGGAAGCCCGAAGGGGCGACAACAGAACCGTCCCCTTGTCGCAGTCGCAGAAGCCCGAAGGGGCGACAACAGAAGAACGAAATCGCTTTGCGAT